>DASZPR010000433.1:0-7363 GCA_035550235.1 Verrucomicrobiia bacterium
CGTCAGCTTGTTAGGACCAGTTTTCGTGAGCGGACCGCCATCCAGCAGGCCGCCGTCAAAAATGGCATCAGTGGATTGGTTGAAAATCAGCGATCCATCCAATTGCACCGGGAGGCCATTGAAAGCATTCACGCTGTTGGCCAATGTGAGCGACGTACCGAGGCCAATCGTCACCACCGGCGCGCCCAGCCCGGTATCCACAAAATTATTCGTGCTGTTGCCGCCGAGAGTCAACGAGCCACCGAAGATGCCCAAACCGCCAAGGAACGTGTTCTGCCCGTTATTCGACAACGTGACCGGACCGTTCGAAATGGTCATGACACTGCTAAAGGTATTGTCGCTGAGGTTGCTCAAGATCAGGCTGCCCGTTCCGAATTTGGCAAATGGTCCGGCTACCGAGAGCGAGCCCAAACCTCCGAAACCGTAATTCTTGGCCGTGTTGTTCACGGTCATCGAGCCCGCAACGAGCGAGCCCGTCACATTCACCGGCGGCGTCGCCGAACCGGTGTCGCTGAAGGTGACATTATCGAGATTGAAGAACTGGCTGGGGGCGCCGTTGTTCCAGTTGAACGCGCCTTGTGCGTCCCAAACATTCGCGGTGCCATCGCCTACCCAGGTTTGATTCGCGGGACCAGTGCCTCCCACGATGAGCCGCACGGTATTTGCCACCGACGTGTCGAAAGCAAATGTGTAACGTCCCGTCGTCAACGGGCCAACGACTTTAAATTGCGTCTGATTGCCCACCAACGCGCCGCCCAGGATCAGCGTGTAAGGGGAGGACGTATCCAGCGAGCCGCCCAGCGAGCGAAGAAACACATTGTTGGTGCCATTCAATGTCACCGTTCCGGCCGCGCTAATCTGGTCATTGGCCCCGGCGCTCGAAGCCGCCAAATCAAAATTCAGCGTGCCGCCGTCATTCAGGGTCAGGTCCCCGTTGGCGCCCGCCAGATTGAGCGTGCCCGCGGAATTGATGCCCCCGGGGCTGATTGTCGCACCCGGCGCCTGGATAATATTTCCGCTGATATTGCCCTTGCCTTGCAGGGCGTTATTCACCGTCAAACTGCCTCCGGCAACAGCCTGCACGTCCCAGGTCGCCGTCGTGGCATTATTATTTCCCAGATCAAGGATCGGCGAACCAACAATCGAACCGCCGTTGAGGATATTGAGTGTGTTGGTGGCTTTGATCGTTCCAGCATTGGCAATCGTGCCACCGTCCAACTGAATGTTGTTCGCGGCGATCGCACTGCCCGCAGACATCGTCAACGTGGCATTCGTCACATTGATATTCACCGTGCCCTGGTTTTTGTAGGTTCCGTTCACCGTCACGGAGCCACCGCCAAAGATATTCAGGTTGGCGACGCGGGGGGAAGCCGAGCCGGCGGAGACACCCAACTGCAACGATGTATTCACCGTCACTGTCGTATTACTGAACGTAGCATTGCCGGTCACAGTGCCGCCATAGCTGCTGTTCGCCTGGGCGCCAAGGATAAGCGTATTCACGTCCAACTTTCCGGAACCCATCAGCAAATTTCCCGTTGCGGCCGAGCTGCCGTTCGCATTCTGGCTTTTGCCAAGAATAATTGTATCCGCCAAAATGTCGGAGGTGCCCGTCAACAAGTTCATCGTCCCGGTGGACGGTCCGCTGGTGGAACCCGAGTCCGATTCATCTCCGAGGCGAATCGTCTGAACGCGACCGATGCCGTCACTGCCGCGCATGAACAACGAAGGGTTATTGAGCGACGTGTTGAAAAGTATTTGCCCGGGAGTTTTTTGGCCGCCGGCGATCAATTTATCCAGGTTGAGGCGGTTGGTCTGGCCAAGGTGCAGAAACGCCGTCGTGCTGTTGCCGTCATTGTTTCCCTGGTTCGAGCCGACGACGAGTTGCATGGTATCGGCAAAATTCGTGCCGGAGAGCGTGATGATGTTTGTCTGAGCCAGCAGCAGCCTCCCCATCGCGCGCACCGTTCCGCCGGGTTGCCCGTAACCGACGCCGATGCGGCCAAGAGTGGCCACGAAGGTGCCCAATTGCGACATATCCAACACTGCATAGTGCGCCTGGTTGTTGCCGTCGGCATAGCGCACAATCATTTCATTATTGGTATTGTTCAGCACCAGCGTGCCGCCCAGACCGGAAATGGTATTGGTCAGATTCACCGCTCCGGAGAGCGGACTGGGCCCCGGCCATGGACCCGCAAAAAGAGTTGATAACCCATTGGTGGTCGACGGCTGCGAAGGATCGATGCCACGCGGCCCATAGCCGTTGTCGTTCGTGCCGGCGACGGTCAAGGTCACGCCGGGATTGATGAACAGATTGTGGGTTTCGAGATTGGTTTGTCCCAGGCGCAACGCGTGGATTGTCCTGCTGGTATCTATGACGCTCGTGATCGAAACATTGTCATTGGTCGAACCGAGATCGAAGAACAGAGCGTCGTCAGCAACACCGGGTGCGCCCGTGGGACTCCAGTTTCCGGCGGTTGACCAATTCGTGTCGGTGCCGCTGGCATCCGACCAGACTTTATCTGCGGCTTTAGAAGACAGGGACGACGCGACAACGGCAGCGGCCATTATCGCCCAATAGTTCAAGGGGTGTTTTTTCATTAGGGGTTTTAGGGTGCCGGACAATAGACGTAAAAGCATCGCCTAGCGGCGCGCCATGTAGGGTGAACGTACGAGCGTAGTTCATAGCGTCAGAATCCGGGTGAATGATGATTGTTTTACAAACTAATGCCCCAATGTCAAGAATTTACCGCGCCAAAAAAACAAAACCGCCGAAGATTTGAAGTCTTCGGCGGCTGGTGAGAGTTAAATTCCCCAGGGAATTCCTCCGCAGAAACCATTTATTTTTGAATAGCCCCTTTGATTTCGACTTTGATGGTCGAGGAGATTTTATCGGGCGCGGTGGCGGGAAGAGATATAATCAACTGGCCATTCGCGTCGACGTTCGTAGCCAACTTTTCACCCGTCGCGAGTAATTTGGCGGATTGCACTTTGCCTTCCAGCGCGGGAACAACCAGTTTGCCATCGGCCGGCCAATCGAAAACGTGGAGGTAAAGTGTGGCGCCTCTCTTCGTGACTTTCTTGGTGCAACGACCCCAACTCAGTTGATTCGTGAACGGGCTGGCGGTCGTGCCGTAAATGGCCTCGCCGTTTACCTTCATCCACGCCCCGATTTCTTTCAACCGGTCGACGGAGGGTTGCGGAATCACGCCTTCGCTGGTCGGACCGACGTTGAGCAGATAATTTCCGCCCTTGCTCGCGATGTCGATGAGATTGTGCAAGAGGGTTTCGGTGCTCTTCCAATTATTATCGAAACTTTTGTAGCCCCAGGTGCTGTTCATGGTCATGCAGGTTTCCCAATCCTTGCCGGGAATGCCCGTGGCGGGAATTTTTTGCTCGGGAGTTTCGTTATCGCCGGTCTCGTGCTTCGCATCGAGGCGGTTGTTGGTGATGAGGGCGGGCTGCAGTTTAAGCAACGGCAGGAATTTCGCGACGCGTTCGGGAGTCATATCCACCGGCGTATCCCACCACAGAACCGAGATCGGGCCGTAATTCGAGAGCAGTTCTTTGACCTGCGGCACGGCGACTTTGTCGATGTAATCATCCATACTCCCCTGCTGTGCCGGATCCCAATGATTTTGTGCGTCGATGTTTTTGTCGGGATTGCGTTTAGCAGCCGCGCCACCCGCATGATGCCAATCCTGCGCTTGCGAATAGTAAACACCGAATTTCAACCCGGCTTTGCGCGCGGCGATGGACAATTCTTTGATCGGATCGTGTTTCCACGGCGTAGCGTCGTAAATATTGTAGCCATCAGTGTGCGTGTGAAACATTGCAAAGCCATCATGATGCTTGGCGGTGATGACGATGTATTTCATACCCGCGTCCTTGGCGAGTTTTACCCAGGCATCGGCGTCAAATTTTTCAGGGTCGAATTGTTTCGCGTAGCCGGCGTATTCCGCGACAGGGATGTTGTAATCGCGCATGATCCATTCGCCGATATGTTTGGATTGCTCGCCGTGATAGGTGCCGGCGGGAACGGAATAAACACCCCAATGAATGAACATGCCGAAGCGGGCTTCACGCCACCATTCCATCCGTTCCTCGTGTGATGGGCCGTACATCTTTTTCCACATCGCGCCGGGGTCGTTGGCGGCGGCGGTTGGCTCAGCGGCGGGAGGGGTTTTGGTCGTTGAACAGGATGTGCCGGCAATCAATAGAGCGGCCAGGAATGGAGATAGGAGTTTTGTAGGGTATGCTGGTTTCATTCGTGTAGGGATGTATTTGTTACGTGCTTAAGATGCGGTCTAACGCTTCGGCAAACCATAAAAATTTTCGCGGCCAGGTTGGGCAGCAACGGGTTCGATCTTCAAATCGTCCGGTGACAGCTTTTCTTCGGATGAAGTGAGCAGGACCGTTTCGCCTTTTTTGAGATCGATGACGGTGACCGGCTGGCCGTCTTCGGTTTCGGTGGTGACGTTGAATTTGCGCGCGCCCGAGGCTACCACGGTTCCGTTCAAACTTGTGCTGACACGGCAGGGCGCGCCGGCGAGGCTTTTGATTTGAACAAATTTCGTTTTGCCATCGCGGCGTACTGCGGAAACTTCGAAGGCGCCTTCCGCGAGAAGTTTATCGAAACTTGCATCCTTCCAACTGTCCGGGACGGCCGGGAACACGCGAATGTGCGTACCGAACGGTTGCATGCTCCAGCTTTGCAGCAGGATTTCATGGAGGGATGCGGCACCGGAAAGCGGCGTTTCAATAACCGGCCCCGCTTCGGTGTACATCGTGTTTGGTTTGATAATGTTTTTGCTGAGGAATTGTTCCAGGTATTTCACGGCATCATCTTTGCGGCCAAGCCAGGACGACATGGCGCTCGCGCCGGTGTAGGAATAGCCGCGCCATTTCGCCGGCATGCTCGCCCAGTGGTCGAGGGATTTTTCGATGAGTGGACGGTCTGCCGGAGATTGCGGATCAACCAGGTGCAGCGGATAAATGGAAAACAGGTGCGAGTAATGGCGGTGCGATTCGTCGAATGGCTGCCCGGCTCCCACCATGTAGCCATCGGGGCCGATGGGATTCGGCGTGAGATTGGCGAGCGTGCTGCGCCATTTTTCGGCGAGCGGATCGTGGAGGTTGAAACGATCGTTCACGGCGAGCAACGTGTTCAGGCCCCAGCGCAGCAGCGACAAATCATAATTCGAGTCGGGCGCGTTCTTGGGAAATTCCGGCGAGGTGGAAATCGGCAGATGCAATTTGCCGTCGGGGCCGGGCGAGAGCAGATGCAGGTAATAACCGATGGACAATTTCAAAATTGGATACAGGCCATCGCGCAGGAGCTTTTCATCACCAGAAAAACGATATTGCAGCCAGTAGTTGTGCAGCGCCCAGGTCAAATCGCCGCGCTCGAGCACGCCGGATTTGCTGGTGGCGTTCGGAACGGAGCGAACACCGGAATACGGACTGGAACGGCCCACGCCCGCGGAATCGCTGCGCCATTCGGCGGGAACATTGTTCATGAAGTTGGTGCGATCGGCGTCGATCATGTGGATGAGTGACTCGCCGAGTTCGAGACGATTGGCGGCGTAAACGGGCCAGTAGGTCAGTTGAAGATTGAGATTCCACCAGAGATGCGGCCAGGGCGTGCGCCGGAACCACGGCCCCATGAGATCAATCGCAGGGCGATCCGCGCGAGTCGCGGAGGCGAGTTTATACATTTGAATCCAGTAGAAGCTCTCCATGCGAGTGTCGGGGATGGAAAGAAAACTCTCCGGATAATAGGCGTGCCACCAATCGCGGTGAGACGCGACCACTTCGTCAAATTTCGGACGAATGCCGGCGTGAAGTTGAGCGAGCGTTTCGTTGATGAGCAATGAGTCGTCCACGGTTCCTTTTGTCGGCGAACGATAGCCAATTGTGTAAAACAGAATGGCTCGGCCATCGGAGCTGATGAGGCTTTCGTATTCCCAGGCCACGATGTAAGCCGCACCGCCGTGCAGTGGTTGCAAGCACCAGTGGGCGGTTTGGCCATAAAGACCGTTTGTTTTGCCGTAAGTTGGCTCGGGATTTTTCTCGGCGTCGGGAATCGGTTGATTTTGGTAGTCGAGGCGCGCGGGGTTAGCGGGGAGATGTTGAAATTCAAATTTGTATTTAAATCCAGGACCGGGCTCTTTCATGAGGTTGGTGGGAAATTCAGCCCAGAATTCGACGGCACTGACGAGGTCCTTGGCGTGAGTAAAGGAGCGCCATTTGATCGCGCCCTCATTCAATTTCAATTCACCGCGCGCTTCGGCGTTCCAAAGGTCGAGGCGCATGGTGGTTTGTTTGGTTGGCTCAGAAGTCTGAAGGACAAAGCGGCCTATGGCGATGCGATCGCCTTTATCAGTCACGTCGGAGCGGCCAATATCCCACTGCAACGCGTTCGTGCCGCCGGAATAAATCATGGCACCAAGCAGGCCGTTGCCGATGAACGCGCCGGTTTCCCAATTCGTCGCGGGCGAATCCCAGACCAAATCGTGGCGGGCGAGAAATTGAGTCCAGTCCACAGCGGAACGGACTTCAGCGTGCACTGTAAAACTGAAAGCAAAAACCAGTCCCGCTATGAACGACGCCCGACGAAATAGACACATCATCTTTTTCACGACGAATTTCGCGGAGATAAGGTTTCGGTTAATGCAGTAGAACATTTGTTGGAGAAAGGAAAACATCGAAGTTAAAAATCCTGCTGTGGTGTAACGAAACGGTAGAAGCGCTGCAGTTGCTGCGTCGGGGCGTTGGTGTCGATGAACTGCAATACGCCCGTCGGATCGGCTGTGATTGTGCCAATGTTGAACCAATTCGTGCCGCTGATATTTGTGTTCGCTTGCACCGTGTAGCCAAGGTTGGGATAGCCTGTTCCGTCCAATTGCACCGAGCCGTTCGTGAGCGGCGCAATTCCGGTGATGGTTGAGGGCAGCGATTGCAGGAGCGTGAGCGTGAATTTATCAGCAGACGCCCAACGATCTCCCGTGCCCGCGGGATTTTTGCCGATGACCGTCTGACGCACGGTGTGATTGCCAGTGTTCGTGAACGTCACCACCGTCAGATTTGTTTCCGGATAAGTTTGCGCGGAGGAATAAAGATCGAGTGAGTCGCCAAGATTGAGGCCGTCAACCGTGTGCGTAACGATCCCACGATTGGAAGTGTTGCCTTTCCATTTGAGCGCGAGTTGATATTGGCCGGCAGGGACGTTATCCAGAGTATATTCAATCCATTGACCATTGGCAGTGGCCTGCAGCGCTTCCCAGGCGCCGGCGCTGGAATTGGCGTCGGTTTGGATGGCTGCGGTTGCGCCATTGGTAACGAAGGGAATCAATTCAGCTTCGAA
>DASZPR010000434.1:0-4111 GCA_035550235.1 Verrucomicrobiia bacterium
TGCCACTTTATTACCCCTTCGCCCGGATATTAATCACGCCCGTGACCCGCCCGCTTCACAAATGGCGCTTGCATTGCGGCGAACGAAATTTACTTTCCACCCATGGCTGTTTTGGAAACATCGAACAAAAAATCAACCGCAACCTCCCCGGCTGCCGCGCCGCAGCGCGAATCCGATTTTCTGGCGCACCCGGATCAATTTGTCCACCGGCACATCGGGCCAGATGCCACACAAACGAAGGAGATGCTGTCGCTGCTTAGTCGCCCGAGCCTGGATGCGCTGATTGACGAAGCGGTTCCCAAACAGATTCGGTTGCAGCGTTCGTTGAATCTTCCGGCACCGCAAGGCGAATATGAAGTGCTGAATGGATTGAAAGCGATTGCTTCACAGAACCAGATTTTTAAATCGTATATCGGCATGGGATATTACGACTGCATCACGCCAGCGGTGATTCAGCGGAATATTTTGGAAAACCCCGGCTGGTACACGCAATACACTCCCTACCAGGCGGAGATTTCGCAGGGACGGCTGGAAGCGTTGTTGAATTTCCAAACGATGGTGACGGATTTGACGGCTTTGGACATCGCCAATGCGTCGCTGCTGGATGAATCGACCGCGGCGGCGGAAGCGATGACGATGTGTCATGCGCTGAAGGATGGACGGAATGTGTTTTTCGTGGCGGAAGATTGCCATCCGCAAAATATCGATGTGGTGAAGACGCGCGCGAAGGCGCTGGGGATTGAAGTCATTGTCGGTGATGCGACGAAATTCCAATTCAGCGACAAGGTTTTTGGTGCGCTCGTGCAATATCCGAACACGTATGGCGCGATTCACGATTATTCCGGCTTCATTGAACAAGCGCACGCGGCGGGCGCGATGGTCACGGTGGCGACGGATTTGCTAGCGCTCACATTGATTAAACCGCCGGGTGAATTTGGCGCGGACATTGCGATTGGCAGTGCGCAACGGTTTGGCGTGCCGCTGGGCTACGGCGGGCCACATGCGGCATTCTTTGCGACGCGCGATGAATTCAAGCGACACATGCCGGGGCGCATTGTGGGCGTGTCCAAGGATTCGCGGGGAAAACCTGGACTCAGGTTGTCACTGCAAACGCGCGAGCAACACATTCGCCGCGAGAAGGCTACGAGTAATATCTGCACGGCGCAGGCGCTGCTGGCGAACATCGCATCGATGTATGCGTGTTATCACGGGCCGGAGGGGTTGAGGAAGATTGCGCAGCGTGTTCATCAAATGGCCGAACTGTTTTCCGGTGCGGTCATGGCGAATGGTTTTAAAGTCGACTACGGCGAATTTTTCGACACGGTTTGTGTGGAATGCGGCGCGAAACAGAAACGAGATGAAATTGTTCAGCGGGGGTTGAAGCGTGATGTGAATTTGCGCGCTTATGGGGAACAGGGAATTCTGGTGGCCGTTGATGAGACGACCGATGGAAAAGCTCTTTCAGAATTGATTTCGATTTTCACCGGCAAATCCTCGGGCCCGATTTCGCTTGGGAGGAATGAAACACGGTTCGGTTTTCGAGAACATTTTCAGCGGACTTCACCTTTCCTAACCCATAAAGTTTTCAATGTTTATCACAGCGAAACCGAGATGCTGCGCTATATCAAGCGGCTCGAGTCGCGTGATTTGTCGTTGACGACTTCGATGATTCCGCTCGGCTCATGCACCATGAAGTTGAACGCGGCGGTGGAGATGCTGCCGATCACGTGGCCGGAATTTGGGAAATTGCATCCCTTCGCGCCGTTGAATCAGACGAAGGGTTATCAGACGATTTTCAAGCAACTGGAAGCGTGGCTTGGCGAGATCACGGGCTTCGCCGGGATTTCTTTGCAGCCCAATGCGGGTTCGCAAGGTGAGTATGCGGGCTTGTTGGTGATTCGTGGGTATCACGAGCAGCGCGGGGATACGCATCGAAATATTTGCCTGATTCCGACTTCAGCGCACGGGACGAATCCGGCGAGCGCGGTGATGGCGGGAATGAAAGTTGTGGCGGTCGCCTGCGACAAGGACGGCAATATTGATTTGCCCGATTTGCGCGCGAAAGCGGCGGCGCACAAAAACGAACTGGCGGCGTTGATGGTGACGTATCCGTCGACGCACGGCGTGTTCGAGGAAACGATCAAAGAGATTTGCGAAATCATTCACGCGAACGGCGGACAGGTTTACATGGATGGCGCGAATATGAACGCCCAGGTCGGGCTGTGTCGCCCGGCGGACATGGGCGCGGACGTGTGCCATTTGAATTTGCACAAGACCTTTTGCATTCCGCACGGCGGTGGTGGCCCGGGCATGGGACCGATTGGTGTGGCAAAACATTTGGTTCCCTTTTTGCCCGGTCATCCCGTGGTGAAAATTGACGGCGAGCATTTGATCGGTGCGGTGTCGGCGGCGCCGTGGGGGAGCGCGAGCATTTTGATCATCTCTTGGGTGTATATCGCGCTGATGGGCAGCAAAGGGCTGACTGACGCCACGAAGTACGCGATCCTGAATGCGAATTACATCGCGGCCCGGCTGGCGCCGTATTTTCCGGTGCTCTATAAAGGCCACGGCGGCCTCGTGGCGCACGAATGCATTCTGGATTTGCGCGCATTCAAGAGTGTTACCGTTGAGGACGTGGCGAAGCGCTTGATGGATTATGGCTTCCACGCGCCAACCATTTCATGGCCGGTCCCCGGCACAATGATGATCGAACCGACCGAGAGCGAAGCGAAAGGCGAACTGGACCGGTTATGCGACGCGTTAATCAGTATCCACAGCGAGATCCAGGCGATTGAATCCGGCGCGGTGGACAAGCAAAACAATTTGCTCAAAGGCGCACCGCATACGGCGGACATGATTGCATCGGATAGTTGGAGCAAACCGTATTCGCGCCAGCAGGCGGCGTTTCCCGCGAAGTGGCTGCACGAGCACAAGTTCTGGCCGTACGTGGGCCGCATCGACAATGTTTATGGGGACCGCAATCCGGTTTGCACCTGCGTGGGGATGGATGCATATCAGGCCTAAATTTTGTTGAATATTGTTGCAGGCATTGGCGTCCATCCTATTGTTGTGACGCCGAAGCCTGGGGGCTACGGCAAATCAATTCTCCGAGCCGGCGATGTATCCCGGCAACGGAGGGCAAGGATTGGAAGTTGAACATTATGAAAAAATATCAATCGATACTGGCAGTTGGAGTGTGCACCGGCGCGTTGTGCGCCAGTGCGGCGCAGGCGGCAAATGGGCTTTATGTGGGCGCGGATGCGGGCGGATTGCTGACGCTTGATACGCACATCAAAGAATTTGTGGGGCCCACCCCCGGCGCCAAGATGGAGTTGGACCCCGGCGTGCGCGTGGGAATTCACGGCGGTTACAAGCTCACCGATTGGTTTTCGGTGGAGGGCGAAACGGGTATCATGGCCAACAACATCAAGTCGATCCCAGGCGCAAGTATGGACGGCAATGCGACGCTGGCGAACGTGCCGTTTCTCGTGAACGCGCGCTTTCAACTTCCGCACGGCAAATGTCCCATCACGCCCTACTTCGGTGGCGGCGCCGGCGGTTCGGCCACCGTGCTGAGCTTTGAGCATCATATTGATTTCAATGGCGCACGGGTGAACGGAAGCGATTCCGACGTGGTGTTCGCGTATCAAGCCTTTGGCGGATTGCGTTATGCCATCAATGATCGCATGGGCGTCGGCGTGGAGTATCATTATTTCGCGACGACGGGCGCCTCATGGGACGTGGATGGGGCGGGTTCGAAGATCAGCCTGGCGGGTGTGCAGAGCCACGCAATTACGGCGGCGTTTGATTTCAGTTTCTGAAATCGCGCGGAAAAAAATTCGAAAGGGAGCGCTGCTTGATGAGCGGCGCTCCCTTTATGTTTTTTCAGAGGGGCTTTTTATTGCGCGCGCTGTCGCGCGCGATTGAATATGGGGCATTGCGGCAGCAATGCCCTACCATGGAATAGTTCATTTCGCCGGCCAGATGCGCACGAGCACCACGCCGTGTTTCGGAACGCTGGTTTCGAATTTGCCGTTGAATTTGCCGAGGTCTTTTTGACGCCAGAGATCGCGGACTTTCAGTTTGCCGGTAAGGCCGAGATCGGACCAAT
>DASZPR010000435.1:0-5777 GCA_035550235.1 Verrucomicrobiia bacterium
GAGCGCCAGGCCATCCCGCTTCGCATCGAACGGACGGCAAGTCGTTGGCGACAACGCCTGCAAAGAATCGAACCCGCCAAAAACCATCTGGCTGATCGCATCGTAACCGCCCGTGAAGACCCGTTCCGCGTGGCCGCGCCGAATCAAATCCCACGCGTGGCCGATGGAGTTCGCGCCCGAAGCACACGCATTCGCGATCATTGTGATTGGCCCGCTGAACCCGAACGCATCCGCCACATCCAACGCCTGCCGCTGCGCCTGGTAGCCATTCACGCGCTCCGCCTGCCCGCGATCCTTCGTCGGCGTGCCGATCGCCTGACGGTAATACGCCTCGCCGAGACTCATCCCACCGCTCGTTGTCCCGAGCACCAGCGGCAGATTTTCGGAAGGCTCCCAACCGGATTGCTTCCACGCCTCCTGCGCCGCCAGCAGTAAAAGTTTCGACGCGCGGTCCATGCGATGGAGTTGGCGGGGAGAAAGTTTTGTCGCGGTCAACGACTCCGGCAAATCCACCTGCGCCCCGGTTTTCACGCGCTGCCGTGAAACATCGAAAAGGGTGATGGGCCGCATCGCGGTTTTCCCGGCACGAAACCCCTCTGAATTGGCCGCCCAGCCAAAACCTAAAGCCGTCACGATGCCCGCGCCCGTGATGACAATGCGCGGTTGAGTGGTGGATGCGGCAAACGGAAACAGCACAGCTCGTTGTAAAGTTTTGTTCAATGTAGTGACGAACCCCGTGCGAAGTCAACGCAGGGCCGGTGAGGCGATCCGCCTTCGCCAAGCTTCGGCGCGACGCGGCGTCCTCGCGAGTCGTTGTTTTGTAGGAGACGAGGTGACGAGTCTCTGAACTATTTGTTAAAAAAAGTTTGAGACTCCTGACGTCGTCTCCTACGGGGGACCTGGTTATGAGAGAATATGGTTTCATACATCAACCTTCGATGCAGATGAAGCGGCGGCCGCGAGTGGGCCAGTAATGAGTTGAGGAGTTAAAGAGGTTAAGAGTTTGGGAGTTTAGGAGTGGTGGTGTGGCGGGCGCAGGGGCTGGAATAGGCCCGAAGTTTGAAGGAGTTTGGGAGTTTAAGGGTTTAGGAGTTGAGGAGTTAACGAGATTGGGAGTTGAGGCCGCTTCCGCTTCGCTTCGTTGCGCCGTGGAGTTAACATCGGAAAGCGGTAGAGGGCTACCGCAGTCCGGGACGCTGGCGCGTTGGTCTTGCGCTTCGGAATTGCGCGGAGCGTCTGGGAGTGCGCTGGGGTCGAGGTGCTTTTCTGCCGGCAAGATGCCGGCAGCACTTTGCCGGCGGGACGCCGGCGCTCCCAGGTGGGGCGCGGTTTCGGGTGCGGGCATTTCTTCGGTTTCAAGGACGGGTTCGTTCGTTTCGGGCAACTCTGGACTCACAGGCGGGACGCCTGTGTCACTATCGTTGTGTTTGGCGAATTCGAGTTGGACGCGGCGGCTCCAGTTGAAGGCGTTTTGTAATCTTGCGAATTCGCGCGTTAAGGTTTCCAAGCGGTTCAGGCGGTCCGTTGAGTTTTTGATTTCTCGCAAGGTGGTGATGGCCTGGCCGAGTTCGAAGATGAAGTAGTTGCTCATGGCTTCAAAGGTGTCGGTGGAGTTGTCGTGTTGATTGATTTCTTTTTCCTGTTCGGTGAGGGTTTGGAACCATTGGAGGCGTTGTTGTTGCAGGAGCCAGTCCTGGTAGCCGGTGCGGCGCCAGTCGGAGAGGTTTTGGTGGGTGATAGATTTTCCGTCGAAGAGTTCGGCCATGATGCGTTTGGTTTCGGGCTGACTGTTTATCCACGGGAGGATGGTGCGGCCGAGTTCGCCGTTGTGGAGGCGGCGGTTGAGTTGTTCGCGGATGAGGTGTGGGAGGCGGGCGATTTTGCTGATTCGTGTCGTTGTCATAATCGAAAGGATTGGTGGATGAATGGATTTTTGGATGGGTGGATGGAGAAAAGCGAAACGGTTTCGCGGTTTGGGTTTTGGTTTTTATTTCCATTTTAAAACCCGTGAAAAACTTACGGTAATGTTTTCCGTGGAAACGGCTCACGGTCAGTGGTTTGGAGGGTAGTTTTTCTGGAAAACAATGCGAAATGGATGCTTTTTAACACGGATCCGGAAGGGAAATTTTACAGGAGGACGCGGAGGGAGCGGAGAAGAGGTGGGGTTGCACGAATTGACGCGAATTTTTTTAACAGAGGTGAGTGGATAAGATCAATGAGTGCTATTTGAGATTTCACATTCCAAAGGGCGAAGGGAGCCGCGTTCCAAACCGGCGTGTGAATTCAATTGCCACGTGACGGAATCCGGATTTTATTCTGCGTGTGGTGATTTGGCCAAGTGCTGCAAGCAACCATTTTCGATTTTGTGAGTTATGAATTCAGCATTCGATGACAGTCTTTCACCAGTCTCACACGTTTCAAAAATGGGAGCTACCGATTCTACCCCCGTGCTGCTTTACTCGCCGCGACAGATTTGTGTGGCGACGTTGATCGGTTCGCCGGTCGCGGCGTGCTGGTGTTTCGCACAGAATTTTCGGCAGTTGGCTCAGCCAGAAGTGGCGAAAAAATGGTTGCTTTGGGGCTGTGGCAGCAGTTTCCTCGCGCTTTTAGTTTTGTGTGCGCTTCCGCTTACACGGGGGGTTCCGAATTACGTCATTCCCATCGCGTATTCCATTGCTTTCCGGGAGGTTGCCAAGCGGATTCATGGCGACATAGTGAGGCAGCATATTTCTGCGGGCGGGCGTCTGGTTTCTTGGTGGTATGTTATTGGCATCAGTTTTATCTTTTTCATTGTTGTTGCTGTGCTTTTGCTGGTGATGCTCGCTACTTTTTTATGACCCGCCCCCAATTTTCCGAGGCATTGATTTACTTACAAAAATGTGCCGCCCCTTTCAGGGCTTGATTCACTAGATGGCGAGTACCCAGGGCGTTGCCCTGAGCTATCATGTCATGGGCTTTCAGCCCAAAGAGAGAATTGCGGGGCACGATTCTACAAAGATTTCATGCCTGCGGCGTTTTGGAATCTTTGACTGGCGCCTGATCAAGTTTCAGAGACGCACATCCTTAATCATGATACACGCCTTCCGCTTGTTGGCGCTTGGAATTTCTCTGGAACTTGGCGCTTAGAATTGGAGCTTCGTTACGGATGGGTTAAAACCCCCACGGATTCCAGGTTGTCAGTGCCACGACGCAAATCTATACTGCCACGCATGAAACTAACGACCTCGTTGTTTAAGGGAACCGTTGTTTTGGCCGCCGCCGCGCTCTGCGCCTGTGGCCAACGAGCTTCGGCGGCGGACACAACCCCGACCGCTTTGTCACTCATCAAGGAAGCCAATGAATATGTCGGTAAGGATGTGAAAGATAAAATCGTCCAGATTCGCTCGGAAAAATCCGTGGCGAGCCTGACACCGAATATTTGGTATGTGGTTTTCTATGATCACGACGCGACGTTCAAGACGGCGGAGGTGAAATTCGGCGCGGGCAAGAAATTGGATGTGAAACATCCCATGCGTTCGCCGTTCGCTTATGTGAACGACAAGAACATCCTGGATCAGAAGGCCATTAAAATAGATTCCGATAAGGCCATCAAAACCGCGACGGCTGAACCGTTGCTGGATAAATTGACGATTCGCGCGACGCAGTTGTGGCTCGAGAATGTGGACAATGTCCCGACCTGGCGCGTGCGGCTTTGGGCGCAAAAGTTGCGTCATCCGAATGACGATGCGGATATCGGCGAAGTTTTCATCAACGCGACCGATGGCAAGGAAATCAAGAGCGATTTGCACATCGACCGCGTTGACTAATTCATCCTGTGAACACTGCGCCGCAAGAACGTCCGGAATACGATGTGGTCATCGCGGGCGGCGCGTTGGCGGGTGCGGCGACGGCGATCCTGTTGCTGCGTGAGCAGCCGGCGCTGCGGATTCTCATCGTGGAGAAATCCGCGGTCTTTGGCCGGCGAGTGGGTGAAGCGACGGTGGAGGTGAGTGGTTATTTTCTCTGCCGCGTTTTACGTCTCACGAAATATTTAAACGAATCGCACCTGGTAAAACAGGGCATGCGTTTCTGGTTCACGAATGACCGCACGCAGAAGCTGGATGATTGCAGCGAGATTGGCGGGAAATATTTGTCGCGGGTGGCGTCGTTCCAGGTGGATCGCGCGGCGCTCGATGAGGAAGTGCTGAGGCGCGCGGCGGAACTGGGCGCGGTGGTGTGGCGGATGGCGAGCGTGGGGAAGATCAAGCTGAACGCGGGAGGGAATCAGACGGTTGAGGTGAGGATTTCTGAGAACAGCCAACAGCCAACAGCCAACACTCAACATCCAATGCCGGGGACGAAGACTATCTCGGCGCGATGGGTGGTGGATGCTTCGGGGGTCGCGGCGGTGTTGGCGCGGCAGGAGGGTTGGCTGAAACCGAATGCCGAACACCCCACGACGGCGGTGTGGGCGCGTTGGACGGGTGTGAAAGATTTTGACGGTGAAGAGCTGGCGAAAAAATTTCCGGAGTGGTCGGATATTTGTTTTGGCGTGCGGACCACAGCGACGAATCATTTGGTCGGGCCTGGTTGGTGGGCGTGGATTATTCCGCTCAAGGGCGGGGATGTGAGCGTGGGTTTGGTTTTCGACCAGCGCCTGGTGACGTTTCCGGAGGGCGGCTCGCTGGGACAGCGGCTGAAGGATTTTTTGGTGAAACATCCGGTGGGGCGCGAAATCATGGGCGATGCGCAGTGGCGCGAGAGCGATGTGCATTGGCGAAAAAATCTTCCTTATTACAGCACGACGTTTGCGGGTGATGGGTTCGCCATTGTCGGGGATGCCGGGGCGTTCATTGATCCTTTTTACAGCCCGGGAATGGATTGGGTGGCGTTCAGCAGTTGGTCGGCGGTGCAATTGATTTTGGCCCAGCAACGCGGCGAAGAAATGGCGCCGCTGGTGGCGAGGCATAATAAAAGTTTTACCCGCAGTTACCCGCGGTGGTTCACGGCGATCTACAAGGATAAATACGAATACATGGGCGACTTCGACCTGATGCGCGTGGCGTTCCAGATGGATTTGGGGTTGTATTACCTGGGGGTGGCGTCGCAGCCGTTCAAGCTGGGGACGAAGGCGCTCAATGACCCGGTTTTTTCCACGCCGCCATCGGTGCCGTTTTATCATTTCATGGCGTTTTACAATCGGCGCCTCGCGAGCATGGCGCGGGTGCGGAGGCGTCGCGGCGTGTGGGGCCGCACGAATAACGCGCGCCGGATGCTGGTGCCGGGATTCACGTTTTCGCCGAAGACCGCGGGGCCGATCCTGCGGGCATTCGCGCGTTGGATGTGGCTGGAAGTGACGGAGGGCTGGCGGAGTTGGTTCGCGGCGAAGCCCAAGGTGGAGCAATCCGCGCCAGCGGCATCGGCTGCGGTGCCGGCTGCGCCCGGGTCAATGTGACGGTGAATTGACCACGCCGGTATGGCGGAGGTTGGCGCGGAACATCGGCCACGCGCTGTTCATCAAGGTCGCATCGGCTTTGACTGCCAGCACTCCGGCGGACCAGGCGACGATATAAATATTGCCGTCGGGCGCTATTGCCGGCGAAGCGTATAAAAATGAATTCACGGAAAGGCGCCAGCCAATGAGACCGTCGCGACCAAGGCCGATGAGTGTTCCATCCGCCCAGGTGGGGAAAAAACTCCGCCCGTCCGCCGCAACCGCCGGTGTGACATCCATCTGGACCGCGCAATAGTCCTTGAACTTGATTTTCCCATCCGGCGTGAGCGCGGAACGAAATTGG
>DASZPR010000436.1:0-7205 GCA_035550235.1 Verrucomicrobiia bacterium
GAACAGTTTTTACCTCACCACCGGTGCCACGCCGGTTAATTCCACCACCAAGCCCTCGCGCGCTGCTTCCACCTGCAATTTCCCGTTCTGCGCCTTGACCAGCGATCGCGCGTATTGGGCCATTTGCGAAATTTTCTCGTCGTCGTGATCCGGGTCGTGATGAAACAGAAACAGTCTCTTCACTTCGGCCTTGAGCGCGAGCGCCACCACATCGTCGAGGCATGCATGACCCCAGCCCCGGTGATGCTCGTATTCCTCGCGAGTGTATTGCGCGTCCATGATGAGAATATCCACGCCGCGCAAAAAGCTGATAATCCGCCGTTCCTGGCCCTGCACGTATTCGGCCGCGGCCTTCGCGTCCGTTCCATTCGCGATGCAATGCGGCTCATTGTCCGGAAAATACGCCACGGACGCTTCGCCGGTGAATACCCGGTAACCCACGCAAATGCCGGGGTGATTGGCGAAACATGCTTCGACGCGCACGCGGCCAATAGAAAATTTCATTTCCTTCAATTCCTCAATCTGCAGGTTCGCCGGCAACTCCTGAAGCGTGACCGGGAAAAACGGATTCTCCATCTGGCTGGACAACACGCTGCTGAGTCCGTGCCGCGCGCCTTCAAAGCCGAGGATGCGCACGCGATTCTGGGGCTGGTATACCGGCTGGAAAAACGGCAGGCCCTGGATGTGGTCCCAATGCGTGTGCGTCAATAGCATCGTGAGATTCAAGGGCTGATCCTTGAATTCCTCGGCGAGTTGTTTGCCCAGCATGCGCAGACCCGTGCCGGCGTCCAAAATAATCAATTCGCCCTTGGCGCGGATTTCAACACACGACGTATTGCCGCCGTATTCGACGGTGCTCGGGCCGGGCGCGGGGGTCGAGCCGCGGACGCCCCAGAATTTGAGGCGTGGAATTCCCGAGATGCGGGTCGGCGTTTCGAGGGGTTTTTCCGGCGCGGGTGGAATGTGGTTCACGTCGAACCGCGCGAGCGCGGTGACCAATTCCCGCGATTGCACGGGTTTGGGGAGGAAATCATCGGCGCCGGCTTCCAATGCCGCGCGGCGGTCCGCTTCGAAGTTGCGGCCGGAGGTCACCACGATGCCCATCTGCCGCAGCGTGGCATCCGCGCGCAACTCCTGGCAAACCTTGAAGCCGTTTACGCGCGGCATGAGCAGATCGCATAAGACGACGCTCGGCCGATGTTGCCGAGCCATTTCAATGCCTTCATCGCCATTGCTGGCGTGGAAAACCTGCCAGCCTTCCTGGTTTAAAATCGCGGCGAGCACGCGGCGACAATCCGCATCGTCGTCGATGATCAATACGGTTTTCATGGCAGGTGGTCTACCTGCCTTATTTCGCTGCGAGTGGGGTGCACTGGCAAAAATCTGTTATTAACGCTAGAACTCTTCGGAGTCGGCGTCCTCATCGGTTTGCCCGGCTTCTGCGGTGGCTTGTGCAAGGGCTTGTGCGGCGGCTTGCGCAGCCAGGGTTTCTTCGTCAGGCAATTCGATCGAGGCGTAATGAACGCCGAGATTGTGCTGGGCGGTCTTGTCACCCTGGCGCGCGGCGCGAATAAACCACTTGACCGCGTCCGGCGTGCTTTGCGGCACGCCGCGGCCGGTCTGGTAACAAAGCCCAAGATTGCATTGCGCCGGGGCTACTTCGTTCTCCGCGGCGAGGCGATACCATTTTACGGCCTCGGGATAATTTTGCGGGACAACGTGGCCTTGTTCGTAAAACACGCCGAGATTGAATTGCGCCTGCGGTTCGCCTTGTTCCGCCGCTGAATGATACCACTTCACGGCTTCGGCGTAATTTTGCGGCACGCCCTGGCCGGTTTCGTAAAGCACGCCGAGATTGAATTGCGCTGCCGGATCGCCTTGTTCCGCCGCCTCGCGAAACCATTTTGCGGCCTGGCCATATTCCTGGGGGACGCCCAGCCCGGCCTGGTAGCAGACGCCAAGGTAGCATTGCGCCACGGAATCGTTCTGCTCGGCAGACCGTTTGAACCATTTCACGGCCTCGTTGTAATCCTGTTTGAGGCCCTGGCCGTTCTGGTAGCAGACGCCGAGATAACATTGCGCCTGCGCATCACCTTCTTCGGCGGCTTTGCGCACTTCCTCTAATGAGTTCCAGGTACGACGGCCTTTTTGCATGCCAAGGAAGCATAGAACGGGCCGGGCGAAATTCAAGCAGGGATTGTCATGTCCCCGGGAGAGCGGAGCCATGAGAAGTGGTTGGCCCACAGAACCGCTACGCGATCAAGGACCAGCGGGATTAAATATTGTCAGCATGACCATAGCCCTTCTTGTCAAAACACTTTCGGCTGCCTACTGTATGCGCGGTCGGGCGCTTGGCGCAGCGGTTAGCGCGTCTCGTTTACACCGAGTAGGTCGGGGGTTCGAATCCCTCAGCGCCCACCATTTTTTATTAGCGACTTTGTGCGTGTCCTGCTGCGCTGCTTTAGTTGATAGCGGCACTCGAAAAACGGAAGCTGAATGAACAAGTTTACTGCTCCAGGCGGCCTGGAGATTTTTCACAACTCCATCGCCGAGGCGAAATATATTTACTCCGAGGTCTTCGAACATCGAGTTTATTTCCGGCATGACATCAGTCTTGATCGAGGCGGCACGGTGTTCGACATCGGTGCGAACATCGGGATTTTTACGATGTTCATCCGGGAAAATTTTCCCCAAACCACCATCCACGCCTTTGAACCCAGCCCGCAGAATTTTGAAGCGCTCTGCGCCAACACCAAAAAATATGGCCCCTCGGTTCGGCCGCAAAAATGCGGTGTGGGTAAATCACCGGGCGAAGCCGTGCTGACGTTCTATCCGCAATGCTCGATGATGAGCACCCTTCACAGCAACGCGGCTAATGAGCAACAAATTCTGCGAGCCGGCATCCTGGGCGCGCTCAAAGAAAAAGGGGTTACGGAGGTTCCCGAGCATTTGTTGCAGCCGATGGTTGATAAAGTGTTGCAGGCTAAACAGGAATACACAGTCCCGATCTGCACGATTTCGGACGCGATCGAAGCTGGCGGCCTGAACGAAGTCGCATTGATAAAAATAGATACCGAAGGGAGCGAACTCGACGTGCTGCAAGGCATTCGCGCGGACCATTGGGGACTTATCGGCCAATTTGTCATCGAAGCGCACAGTGACGCGGACCGACGATCGATTGTGGAAATTCTGGAAGCCCGCGGATTCAAATGCACTGTGGAACAGGAAGGGCGCCTTTCCGGCGCTGAATTATTCAACTGTTACGCGAAAAGGTAACGCTTCACTCCGCCTGAGGAATTCTCTCGCAGATTTTTCTTCCCGCAAAAACTGACGCGTCTAAACTCTCCGCCAATGAAAACCCAAGGGTCAATTGTATTAAGCAAACTGATGTCGCCGGCGAGTGTGAATTTGAATCTCAAGAGCGCTGATCGGGACGGCGTGCTTGAGGAATTGGTCAATCAGGTCGTGGAAATCGCGAAACAACCCGATGCGCGGCTGACGCTCCTGAGGGCTTTGCACGAGCGCGAACAACTTCACAGCACCGGCATCGGCGATGGTGTGGCGCTGCCGCATGCGCGCAATGCCCTCGTCGGTTTGGTGGATCATCCGGTCATCATCTTTGGCCGCAGCGCGCAGGGTGTCAATTTCGGCGCGATCGATGGCGCGCCGTCCAGATTATTTTTCCTGCTCGTGGCGCCGACGGTCACGGAACATCTCGCGATGCTCGCGCGCATCAGCCGATTGCTGCGCGATCCGCGCCTGCGCCAGGAATTGCTCGCGGCCGATTCTCCGAAGAAGGCGCTGACGCTGATCAAGGACGCTGAGGCGGCCCTGTAGCCGGTGGCGTTTTCCAGCCTGCGGGTTCACGTGTTGTTCGCCGCGCGCGATTTTCAAAAAAAACGCCCTCTTGATTTCTCAAGAGGGCGGTGGGGGAAAACCTTCTTACTTGTGGACTAAATCGCCTTTGACGCCTTTCACGTCATGCGGCAGGACCACTTCATTGTCTGCGCCCGTCTTCTCTTCCGGGATGCGCATGGCGTAGAACGAGCGATAGACGAAGATCAACGCCACGAGGAAGAAGAACACGCCGACGCCAGTCTTCAGACTCTGGTTGGTCATGGTCACGGCAATTTCAACTGCCAGCAAACCGAACAGCGTGGTGAATTTGATCACCGGATTCAACGCCACGGACGAAGTGTCTTTGAACGGATCGCCGACGGTATCGCCCACGACGGTGGCGGCGTGCAGTTCGGTACCTTTCTGGCGCATGTCGACTTCAACGATTTTCTTGGCGTTATCCCAGGCGCCACCGGCGTTGGCCATGAAAATGGCCTGGAACAAACCGAAGAAGGCGATGCCGATGAGGTAGCCGATGAAGAAATAAGGATTGAAAAACGGGAGCGCGAGCGCGAAGCAGAACACGACGATGAAGATGTTCCACATGCCTTTCTGCGCGTAGACTGTGCAGATGCGGACGACTTCCTTGCTGTCTTTGTCCGAGGCCGTGGTGGCATCCAGCTTCATGTTCTCTTTGATATAAACCACCGCGCGATATGCGCCGGTCACGACCGCCTGGCAAGAGGCTCCGGTGAACCAATAAATCACCGCGCCGCCCATGATGATGCCGAGGATGATCTGGGGTTGCACGATGCTCAACGCGTCCACCACGGGTTTGAACGGCCCGGCAATTCCCGAAAGGACCTGTTTGTCGTAAAGTCCCTGCAGCAGCATGATGATGCCGAAGACCATGGTGGTGGCGCCCACGACAGCCGTGCCGATGAGCACTGGCTTGGCGGTGGCTTTGAAGGTGTTGCCCGCTCCGTCGCCCTTTTCCAATTGATACTTGGCGTTTTCAAAATCCGGATTGAAACCAAATTGGCTTTTGATTTGCGCTGCGGCGCGTTCTTTGTCCGCTCCGCTGTGGCCTTCAATCTGGCTTAATTCATAAACCGATTGCGCGTTGTCAGTCACGGGGCCGTAGCTGTCCACTGCGATGGTCACCGGTCCCATGCCGAGGAAGCCGAAGGCCACGAGGCCGAACGCGAAGATGGGCGCCGCGAACGCAAATTGCGCCGGCATAATGGACATCAAAGCCGCGTTCGTGGAAAACTGCCACGCCGTGAACATGAGAACCATGATGACGAGACCCATCCAAAACGCGGAGAAATTGCCCGCCACGAATCCGGAAAGGATATTCAACGAAGCGCCGCCGTGTTTGGAGCAGTTGGTAACTTCCCGGACGTGCCGTGAATTCGTGCTGACGAATATTTTGGTAAACTCGGGAATCAACGCTCCGGCGACGGTGCCGCAACTGATGATGGCCGAGAGCACCCACCAGAGGTTCGGTTGCGCGACGCCATCCATCGCGAAGTCGCCCAGCAACAATCTGCTGGCGACAAAGGTGATGCCGATGGAAACCGCGGAAGTGATCCAGACGAGATGAGTGAGCGGGGCTTCAAAATCGAAATCTTTCTTGCCGCCAAACATCGCCTTGCTGATGCCTTCGTTGACGAAATAGGAAGCCAGAGAAGTCACGATCATCAAGGCGCGCATGACGAAGAGCCAGATGATGAGGGTGGCGCAAACTTCTGGGCTCTTCGCCAGAGCCAATGCGAGAAATGCGATCAAGGCCACGCCCGTCACACCGTAGGTTTCAAAACCATCCGCCGTCGGTCCAACCGAATCGCCGGCGTTGTCACCGGTGCAATCCGCGATGACGCCGGGATTCTTTGGGTCGTCCTCAGGGAGTTTGAAAACGATTTTCATCAGGTCCGAGCCGATGTCGGCAATCTTGGTGAAAATACCGCCGCAAATACGAAGCACGCTGGCCCCGAGGGATTCGCCGATGGCGAAACCGATGAAGCAGGGGCCGACGAGATCGCGGGGCAGGAACATCAGGATGCAGATCATGAAGAACAATTCCACGGCGACGAGCAGCAAGCCGATGCTCATGCCTGAGCGGAGCGGAATGCAAAGCGTGGCAAACGGGTTGCCTTTGAGCGCTGAGAAGGCGGTGCGGGAATTCGAGATGGTATTGATGCGGATGCCGAACCAGGCCACACCGTAGGAACCCAAAATGCCGAGAATGGAAGCCAGCAGGATGACGAGCACATGGCCCATGGTATTATCCTGAAGGAATTTAAAATAAACGATCATGCAGCCCGCGATTAATATCCAGAGGATCGCGAGGAGTTTGCCCTGGGTCAGGAGATAGGTCTTGCAGGTTCCGTAAATACTCTCAGAGACTTTGGCCATGCTGTCGTGAACGGGCAGCCCCTTGGTTTGCAAATATTGAACGATGCCAAACAAAGCGCCGATGGCGCAGACGACGATGCCGAGCATCATCAACGTGTGGCCGCTCATTCCACCGAGGCCGGCGAATTTTACCGATTTCAATTCAGGAATGTGAATATCGGCCTCTCCGGCGAACGTGTTCCCCACGACGCCAAGCAAGCTGATTAGAATGATTATCCAAGGTAGTTTTTTAGTATTTCTCATACATTATGCGTGGCGAGACTAAGGGCAGGCATTTTTGCCTGCCAACCTTTTTTGGCAAAGTTTTCACCAGATTTTGAACTGTTACGCGGCGAGTTTTCATCGCCCCTTCACAACACAAACAACGCTACTAACTCCACCCCAGTACCTTATATAGTTATGGGGATTCCCGGTGGAAATGGTTCTTGCTGATGTGTGAAGTTTCGTTAAACGGGGAGCGACCGTCAATTCGTATTTACCCCACCCATTTTGTTGTCCGTTAACCATCAGGAAAATGCGAGGAGGTGTATTAACTAAAGTTAAGCACAACTTTACTTCAGCACCGTCGTCCGCGCGCGCATCCAGGCGATGTCCACGTTCCCCGGCGAGGCGTCATTGTGCGCATGATAATTCGGGGAATTAGGATTGAGCGTGCGTGCGTCCAGCCAGCGATGCCAATCCACGTGCGAGTCCGAATAGGAAATGATCGTCCCCCGCGAATGGCTGGTGCCGGGGAAATTGAAGAAGGTGTCCGTCTGCATTTGCACGCCAAAATACGGCCAGCAAATGCTGTCGGGCTGCACGTCCATAAATAAAAAAGTGCCGAGCGGCATTTTTGTCGAGATGCGGTTATATCTCTGAAAAACCGCGTACGACGAAGACAGGCGGCCGTCCCACATTCCCGTCCAGCCTAGGTAGGCGTTCAACGCATAACTACGCAGTTTGGGATA
>DASZPR010000437.1:0-1933 GCA_035550235.1 Verrucomicrobiia bacterium
CCGGTAGGGCATTGCTGCCGCAATGCCCCATATTCCGTCACGCGCCTTAAGCACGGGACGAAAAAAGAAAAAAGAAAATATAAAACCCCAAGACTGAACCAAATCAAGCCGCTGCTGGAATCGATGACTGAGTTTGCTCGCGCCGCTGAACTCGCTCCCGATGGCGCGCCCAAATCGAATAAGTCTGTCCGCAGGACCAGAACAGAAGCATAAGCGCGATCCCAAAACCATTCTGTAGCCTAACAACAACGCCCGCGATTCCCAATGCCAACCAAAACATCCAGAACCAAATTTTCCCCGCGCGGCCAGAAAAACATTTGGGAACGTAGTCGAATTTCCCGTCGCCATGAAAGTGCAGCAAGTTGACCACAAAGCTGGCGATGAACCACACACCTATGACTTCATCAATGTCCATATACGTTGCTTAACTGCATAATACCACGCAGCGGAGGGATGGCGAACCCAATTTAGCAACCAATCGTGCCTCCCAATCCCCATTCAACTTTCTCGTTTAATTCCTCGAAAACGCGATTAGACTGTGCCCACGAAAATGACCTTTTACGACAAGTTGAAATTCGACGCCCAAGGCCTCATCCCCGCCATCGTGCAGGAGCAAGGCACCGGCCGCGTCCTGATGATGGCCTGGATGAACCGCGCTTCCCTCGAAAAAACCGTCGCCACCGGCAAAACCCATTTCTGGAGCCGCTCCCGCCAGAAATTCTGGATGAAAGGCGAGGAAAGCGGCCACACCCAGACTGTGAAAGACATCGCCTTCGATTGCGACGGCGACACCCTGCTCATCCAGGTCGAACAAGTCGGCGCCGCCTGTCATGAAGGTTACAAATCCTGCTTTTTCCGTTCCATCGAAGGCGACGGCGGCACCTTCAAAACCACCGAGCCGATACTCAAAGCGCCCGGAGACATTTACAACAAAAAATAATGGCGTATCGTAACAACTTAAATGGAGCTGGATTCCATTCGTCATTCGTTATTCGTCATTAATTTATGGACGATTTCGTCAGATTCGGCAGCCGCGACTTTTGCCTGATGGTCCTGTTGCTCGCGTTTTCGCGCGGGATGGACTTCCTCAGCACCTGGGTCGCCACGCCGAATCTCGTGCTCGAGGGAAATCCCATCGCGAAAAAACTCGGCTGGCGCTGGGGAGCCGTCGTGAACATCGTCATCTCCCTCGGCATGGCCTTCTGGCCCGCCACCGCCATCGCCGTCAGCACCATGAGCGTGCTCGTCGCCGCGCGCAATTTCCAATCCGCCTGGCTCATGCGCTCCATGGGCGAGGAACGCTATCGCGACTGGCACGTGACTCGCATCCAGGAGACCCCCATCGTCCTTTATCTGATTTGTCTCGCCGGCAACACGCTGCTCACCGCCGTCGTGGGCATCGCCATCATGTTTTTCAGCCAAACCGTCCTTCAGGCCCGGAGCCTTATTGCCGCCGTTGCTCCCTTATCCCTCGGCATGGGCATCGTCGGCTACGCGTTAGCCGTGGCCTTTTACTCCATGCTCGGCGTGTGGCGGCTGCGACGCGTCTCGCGGCGAAAGTCCCAAGCCCTTCCCGCCGCGCCCGCCATTTTGGTCAACGGCGCCGCCCTCAAAACTCCCCTGGCCGATTCCTGCGCTTGCGAAACGAGCGAGTTTCCCGGTAAATAACCGCGCGATGTATTCACCGAGGCTCGACGAATTCCAGAAACTCGCGGCGCAGGGCAACCTGATTCCCGTCACGCGACGTTTGCTGGCTGATATTGAAACGCCGCTTTCGGCTTACCGAAAAATCCGCGGCGCGGGCGAATCCTTTCTCTTCGAATCCGTCGAAGGCGGCGAACACCTCGGCCGCTACTCCTTCGTCGGCTGCAACCCTCGCGCGCTCATCCGCCAAACCGGCTCACGCGTTGAGATCATCGAAAACGGAAAAACC
>DASZPR010000438.1:0-1509 GCA_035550235.1 Verrucomicrobiia bacterium
TGGCCGCGCGCAGAGTTTCCGGCGCTACCTCGCAGGCAATATAGCGCCAATTCAAACCAAGCGCGGCAATTCCGGCATTTTGCATCGCAGGCGACGCCGAATGCCGGATAGGAAACCCATACACCGCGCACATCCGTGTGCTGGCGTCGATTGGACTGGCGAACTCGTCAGGCACGCCGTGGTTATAGTTCAGCCGGAGCCAAAGTTCAAAGCCCAAAACGTAGGACAGGCGTCTCGCCTGTCTCCATTTCTGTAAATGTTCGTCGCCGCCAACGTAGGGAAACTCTTGAAAGGCGGATAAATGGATTATTGGATTGATGGATGTTCGCAACCCCTGAGCAAATTCGAATCCATTAATCCTCCACCCTTCTGGTCTCTTGGACAGCCTTTGTCCCACCGAATTTTTATGATGTCCGTAGTGTTTTCCTTTGCCTGCTTCGCCGTGCGGAGTAGAATTATGAAGACCGACTATGCCCGCGGCAAATATCATCGAATTGCGACAACTCCTGGCGGAACGCTTCCCCGGACTGCGTACGCGGGCGGATGAATTATCCGCCGCGAAACACGCCTCCTGGCCGACGGGCTTGCCGCAACTGGACGAACCGTTGCGCGGAGGATTGCACAAAGGCGCGCTGGCGGAAATTGTCGCCGAACAACACGGCTCGGGAAGCGCGCTCCTGATGACCGCCTTGATTCATCGCGCGCTCGGCGAAAACAAATTCACCGCCGTCATCGATGGCCAGGACTCGCTCGATGTCACGCAACTTGGTGAAGATTTATCGCGATTGCTGTGGGTTCGTTGCCATTCCACCGCGGAAGCCTTGAAAGCCGCAGACTTAATCCTGCGCGACGGCAATTTGCCCCTGGTGCTGCTCGATCTCGTTTCGAATCCTTCCGCTCAACTGCGCAAAATTCCCGCCACCACCTGGTACCGCTTTCAACGGCTCCTCGAGCAAACCTCCACCGTGTGCATTGTCCTCGTGCCGCGTCCGATGGTCGCGCCCGCGCAGGTCCGGATCACCCTACGCTCGCGATTTTCAATCAACGCGCTGGATCGCGAGCCGCAGGAATTGTTGCGCGAACTGAAACTGGAAGTCACCGAATCGCGGCGCTTCGGAGAAAACCGTGAACTGGAATCGCAATCGGCGTGATCGATTATGCGAGAATCATTCCAACGCTGGATAGGTTTCCCGGGGGAGCGCAGCCGCCCCGGCTGCTGTTCGGTGCGCCTCGCGCCGAACGGAAGGCGTGCGGAAATAATAAAGCGCAGGTCAAATTCGAGCGCTCGCGTGAGCCGCGAGGCCGCGTCTCACTGCGCCCGAAGCAGGCGCGCTCCCCATTTCTCATTACAGTGGTGCCCGCCGGCTTCGGACAAGTATTGATTAATCATTTCCGCGCATGTTCGCCGTCATCTTCATTTCCAACTTTTCCCTGCAAGCCGTCCTGCGGCACGAACCGGACTTGCGCACCCGCCCCGTCGCGCTGGTGGATTCCAAACTGCTCAAACCC
>DASZPR010000439.1:0-5388 GCA_035550235.1 Verrucomicrobiia bacterium
TGGCAGACGGCAAGGGCAAATGGTGGGAAGGCTACGATCCACGCCTGCTCTACGGTATCAATTTGCGCGAATATAAGGGCGTGACAAAGGCTGCCTATTCCGGATGGTCGCCGCCGCCGCCCGGTATATTCACGAATCATCTGCCTTACGCCCGGTGGTATACCACGCAGTGGGCACAGCGGATGATGGACGTAGTGGATCAATACGACCCCGACTTCATCTACACCGACGGCACGGTTCAAGGGCCGTTCACCGGTGAAGGAACCGGCACGGGCATCAAGGCCGATGCCATGCAGCACGTGATTGCCGATTTTTACAATCGCGCGCTGACGCGTCGCGGCAAAGTGGACACTTTCAGCATCGTTAAGTTCCGCAAGAAAACCAACGGGACGGTAAATACCGAAGAATTCGGCGTCCCGCCCGACATCAACACCAACCAACCGTGGATTGCGGAGATCCCGGTGGGCGACTGGTTTTATGCGCCGGGCTTCACCTACGATTCGGGCATGATGATCCGTTACGTGATCGAGGCCATAGCTCGCGACGGCAACGCGGCGGTTTGCATTTCCATCCTGCCGGACGGCTCGCTGGATGAAGGCAGCCTGAAGATGTTGAGGGAAGTCGGAGTTTGGATGCGTCGCAACGGTGAAGCGGTTTACGGCAGCCGCGCGTGGAAGATTCCCGGCGAGGGTGAAGTGACGAACGGCAAATTGAGAATGCTGCCGGGCGGGCCGCTCAGACAGCAACAGGCGGACTTTAAATTCAGCCCTGAGGATTTCCGGTTCACCGTGGGCAAAAATGGCGCGCTTTACGCATTTTGCATGACCGTGCCCGCGCCCGGAACTCAGTTGAAAATCAAGTCACTCGGCGAGAATTCAAAATATTACGGCCGGCGGATTAAATCGGTGAAATTGCTCGGGCATGACGCCGAGTTGCCATGGAAACAGGAAGCCGACGCGCTGACGATCACCTGTCCGGCGGAAATGCCGTTTGCCACCGCGGTGACATTTCGTATTGAGTGAAAGTCAGATGGCCGGAGTGGCCGGGTGGGGTCGAAAACACGGACCCCCTTCAAACAAAAAAGGGACGCATTTTAAAATGCGTCCCTGGTTTGGGAAAGAATGAGTCGCCGAAGCGGCGGCCCTCCCGATTGTTGGTTTACTTCTGAAGGTCTTGCACCAATGTTCCGTCCTCCGCAACTTTGATCGAAGGGTTTTTGCCCGAGTCCTGGAACGAGACATCATAAACCGTACGGCCATTGTCCGTCTCGCGAGAAATGTCCGCGATGGGGACATCCGGAGCGTGCGCCTTAATCGTCTTCTGAACGGCCTCCGGCAGGGCGCTCAATTGCGTGCCTACGGCGCCGGTCGGCGTCAACGCTTTCTTCACGTCCTGCACGATGCCATTCGGCTTGGTAGCCATGTCGCTGCTCAGGATGGTGCCGTCCGTGGCGACGACCATTTCGGAATCTTTGTCCATACCCTGGTTTCGAATATCAACTTTCCACGCCTCGGTGCCATTCTGGGTGGTCTTGGAGACCCCAGTGATTTCGCCGTTTGGCGATTGCGCGCGCACGGCCTTTTGCACCTCCGGCGGCAAGGTATTAAACGATTGCGAGTTACTCTCGACGCTCTTGTTACAGCCGACGGCCAGCCCGGCAGCCGCGAGCAAGGTCACTGCGTATATTTTAATAGGCGTTTTCATAACTCAAAGATACGCGCTGGTCCCCGTTGGCACCATGGAGGTGACTTCCTACCGAAGGCTGGGTTGAATAATCATTGCGGCGAGGTGGATCAACGATGCCTGATTTCAAACAACGATTTCCCGGATCAAGGTATTTTCTGAAAAACTGCAACCGTGCGGACAAAGGAAGAGAGGAATGAGAATTTTCCTCGAGAGAAGAAAATCGGAGCCGTAAAATTTCAGCCTCCCCATTTTGCCCGATAATCAAATGGGGAGGCTGTTTTTATTTTTTCTTTTTTCGGTTTTCAACTTTTGATTTTTCTCTGCTATTCCCCGTGAGGAATTCAGTGCGAGGTTTTCAACTTTTATTTTTCGCCGGGCAATCTATACGACGGTGCCTTTCAGTTACTTGGTCACCCGCTCAATCCACTCGTTCCCCGGACGCGCGTAGGGACGGAACATTTCCGTGTAGCCTTCGCGGTCGTTATAATAAAGCGCGCGATGCATTCCCAGGGTTGCGGCGTCCGGCGAATCGATCAGGCTCGCAGAATCGCTTGCGCTCATCTGGAACAACACGCGCATTTCGAACTCGCTCAGGTTTTTGCGGCCAAGGAAGCGATTAACGTTATTGAAACTATCGCAGGTGGCGATGATATGAATCCCGTGGGCCGGCCCGTCGCTGATAAGGTTCAACAAAATACTGGCGGGCGATGCCGTGTCAGTGCTGGAGAAACTAAACTCATCCTCCTGCCTTAACTTTTTGTAATTCTGCAAATCCTGGATGAGCACGAACGTCTCCGGGCCCGTGTTCGCCTGCTCATCACCACCGCGGCGCTTCAATTCCTCCGCGAGTGCATTCATCGCCTCGCCCACTTCGCCGCCTTTCACACGAACCAATTCATGCGGCACGGCCTGAACAATGCGATCGAGAAATTCGCGCTCGGGCGATTCCGGCGTGGTGCTGTCCAGCAACACGAACCGCACGGCACCGCGTGGGTATTGCGTGCTCAACGCCATCAACGTCACCGCGAGCATCGAGAGCGACGCCTCAGCGTTCTGGCCCACCACGATCAGATTGTTTCCGCTCTGCCGTTGGAACATTGCTTCCGTCGGGCCTTTGATGGAATTCGGCGCGCCGAGCCATGCGCGTGCTTGCGCCGGCGCCTTCGCGGGCTTCGTTTCGAGCAAGCTGCGCAACACCGGATTTTCAGCCACATCCGCCGGGGCGTTGCCCTCGAACACGAACGGTCCCGGAAAATTTTTGCCGCTGCGATCCGCGCGTTCGCGGATTTTCGCGAGGTAATTGTCGCGCACTTGTTCCGGCAGCCACACTGCCTGGAATGGACTATTGCCTTCAATCGCGCCGGCGGAATCGTTGTAAATGCCTTCGCCCGGTCGCGAGAGCAACCGCGGCGCCGGGTTGTCCTGGTCCATAATGAGATAGGCATCGGCTTCGTTGCATTGCAGCGCGATGCGGATCACCATCTGGCCGAGTGTCGCGCGCGCGAGCGTGTAAGCGCCGCCGAGCGTTTGCGAACCGAGGATGACGTGGATGCCAAACGCGCGGCCCTGGCGCACGATGCGGTCCAGCAGCACTGCGGCCTGTTGCGACACGTGATCTTCCTCGACGAAAAATTCCTGGAATTCGTCAATCATCAGCAGCGAACGGGGCATCGGCTCCGTGCCACCCGAGCGTTTGTAACCCGCCACGTCCTGCACGCCTTGCTGGCGGAACAAATCGCCGCGACGCCGCAATTCCATATCGATGCGCTCGAGCACGCTCAGGCCAAATTGACGGTCGCTCTCGATCGCCACGACTTTCGCGTGGGGCAAATGGCGATTGGCGTAACTTTTAAATTCGACGCCTTTTTTGAAGTCGACGAGATAAAACTCCACCTGCTCCGGGCTGCACCACAGCGCGAGGTTGGTGATCATCACGTGGAACAATGTAGATTTGCCGGAACCGGTTTTGCCCGCGATGAGCGCGTGCTGGCGCGTGGCTTTGCCGATTTCGAGATATTGCAATTTCGTTGCACCGGAACGGCCAATGGGCACGCGCAATTCCTGGCTCGTTTCCTCGCTCCAAATTTCCGCCTCGCGCGGCGCGATTTGTTCGAACGGCACTTCGACGCGATTCGAGTCCTTCCCCTTCTTGCCAACTTCGCGCAGGAAATGCGTGGCGAATTCGGGTGATGGCGGCGGGTCTAACTGGATCTGCGACCCGGCCACGCGCCAATTCGCGAGCACGAAATCGCTTTCACGGCGCATCAGTGTCACGCTGTTCTTACGCAATTCATCCGGCACAAAATCCTGCGGCACCGCGTTGCGTTGGTCCCAATGGATCAGCGTGTAAACGCCGCAACGCGCGCCGCTCGTCGCAATGTTGCGCAATCGTTTGCAGGCGGTGTCGCTGAAATTCACCGGGAACGACGCGATGACGAGGATGTGATATTTCTCCGCGATGGTGCCCGCCTGCGCGTTGTATTCCGCGATGGTCTCGTACTCATTGCGCAGATACATCTGGATGACTTTTTCCATGTGCTCGTTCAACTCGGCGAGCTTTTCCTCGAACTGCCCCGACTGGGTCCAGATGCGGCTGTTGATGTGGCTCTCCTCAAAATCCGCCAGGTGCATGAGGCCCGCGAAATTTTGTCCGAGACCCACCGGGTCAAAGATCGTAAAGCTCAATTTCCCGGCCGGGTTCGTGGACAGCAGCCGGAAAATAATATTGTTGATCGCCGATACCGCCTCATCGTGACCGGTTTTTTGCGTTTCAAAAAGAATTGAGCCCTGCAACGGATAGGTGAGCAACAGCGGCACGGAAAATTTCGCCGGACCGGGCAGCGCCAACCGGGAGTCTTTCGGCGTCGCTTCGGCGGCCTTGGTCATATCGACATCGAGTGTGCCGAATTTCGCGGCGTTTTTGAATTCCAGCGGCGGGTCCCAATCTTTCCACAGCGGAATTTCCCACGGCGGAAACATTTTTTCGGCGGATTCGTTGGCGGCGCGAATGGAATTGTAAATCGGCTCCACGATTGCCTTCCATTCCACGACCATCGCATTCCACAATCCTTCAAATTCCGATTCTAGCCGGCCTATTTTCGCGCGGTGCGTGTCGGACAATTCCCTGGCTGCCGCATCCGCTGATGAGCGCAACCGCGCCAGGGTTTGGGTGCGCTCGCTTCCTATGGTGCGCAACCGCTTGTCGCGCATCTCTTCGTTCAGTGCGAAGGCGCGATGGGCTTTCTCGTCAACTTTAACGGGGCGCGAGCCGCGCAGTTCAATCGCGTCCTTCACCGATTGTTTCCACCGCGCGTTCATCGCGGCAATGGAATCGGCCGTTTCATTGCGCAGCCGCACTTGTTCCTGCTGATTTCGCGTCTTCGCTTTTTCCAAACACGCCGCGAGCAACCAGCGTGATTTTGCAAGATTGCCTGCAATCTCCTTCGCCAATGTGCTGCCCTGTGAACCCCCGATGATATAGGCAATGAGGACGAGCACGAAGACGCCAGCAGAAATACCAGCATACAATATAGGTACGTTTTTGATGCCCATCTGCGGAAGCACAGGAACCACTGCCGCAAAACCCAAAAGCAAAACTCCCCAAAGCCAGATCGGCAGAATTCGGAAAATCAACGCGGGAAATAGTCCGCGAAAACGGCCGATGTCCTCGTCGATTTTTTTCTCCAGCCGATTCAACTCCTC
>DASZPR010000440.1:0-2350 GCA_035550235.1 Verrucomicrobiia bacterium
TGCCTTGTCCTGTTGAAGAATGAAAATAATCTGCTGCCGCTTGACATCTCAAAAATAAAAACCATCGCCCTTTGCGGGCCGAATGCCGACAACCAGTTTTACGCGAAAGGTCATTACGGCCCAAACAACCCGGAAGTCGTCACGCTGAAAGCGGCGCTGGAAACTCGTTTGTCCGGAAAAATAAATATCCTCTATTCTCAGGGCTGCGATTTTTTTGACGCCAAATGGCCGGACACGGAAATCATGCGGGAACCTCCGACTGCCAGCGAGCAGGCCGAAATCGATCGGGCGGTGACAGACGCCAAACGGGCGGACATTGCCATCGTTGTGGTCGGGGATATGCCGCGGGGATTGCCGCGCATTCGCAGCACCGTCGGAGAAGACAGCTCGCGAACCAGCCTCGATTTGACGGGCAGGCAGGACGATTTAATTCGTGCCGTGGCGGCGACGGGTAAACCGACGATCGTCATCAATATCAGCGGCCGCCCGGTCGCCCTCAATTGGGCCAACCGCGTGTGCCCCTCCATCATCCAGGCTTTCTTTCCAGGAATGTTCGGTGGTGATGCGCTCGTGGATGCATTGTTTGGCGATTACAATCCGGGGGGCAAATTGACGTGCTCGTTTCCAAAAACAACCGGGCAATTGGAAATCAATTTTCCAACCAAACCCGCCGCCAACGACGAGCCCAAAAATCCCGATCGCGTCAACGTGGCGGGACTGCTCTGGCCGTTCGGCCACGGTTTGAGTTACACACAGTTTAAATACAGCGACCTCGCCGTGAGCCCGCAAACGCAATCTCCGGACGGCAACGTGCAGGTAAACTTCAAGCTCACAAATGTCGGTGCGCGGGCCGGCGATGAAGTGCCTCAACTCTATATTCACCAGGAGGTCAGTTCCGTAACGACCTGGGAAAAACGGCTGTGCGGTTTTGATCGCGTCCATCTCGAAGCCAACGAAAGCAAACTCGTGACCATGACCATAACGCCGGAATGCCTGGCTATCTGGAACCGTGAAATGAAACGCGTGGTGGAACCCGGTGCGTTCAAGGTGATGGTCGGATCCTCTTCAACCGACATCCGGCTTACGGGCGAATTCCAAATGGACGCAAAACGCAAACCTTGACTTTCCAAGGACGCCGGGGTTTTCAAAACGCCGTGTTTGAAACGCAGTTCTAAAGCACGAGGTGGTTATTGATTCGCCGGCTTTTCCGCGGCGAATTCCAATTTTTGCAGGAAGCCTGGATCCGAGCAGCCGAACTTGCCTGTGAATTTCCAATCGCCGCCCATCTGGACGACTTTGATGACGATTTGATTCCAGCCGAGTTTGAGCAGCAACGGATTCTCGGAAAACGCTTCCGGTTCGAGCGGACCTTCACGCCGGTGAGTGGCAATGATCTCGCCGTTCAAAAACAACTCGCAACCGTCGTCGCTGCCATAAGTAAACGAAAGCTTCGGCAAATTCGGTTCCGACAGCAAATCGTTGAGGGGTTTCGGCGATTTCACCCAAAAGGCGAGGTAAGCCACGCTGTTTTCCATGCTGCCACCGACGATGCCGCTCTTGAAATCAAAAACGCCGTTCCCATCCGCATCGTGCAATTTCCATCGCCGGTTTTCCCAGGCCGCGCCGTCCTTGATGAGGGCGCCGGGCAATTTGCCGGAATAAGCCTCCTCCGTCGGAGAAATTTCGAATCCGCCGCACACCAGCGCACGCCGCAGGCGGCCATTCGATTCCATGAACCCACCGTCATAAGAGGAATCAGCCACTTGCAAACCGGCATCGCGGAAAAGCTGTTGGACGATGGTTGCTTTGTGCTGGGAAGCAATGTCGGGATTTATATTGCAAAGAATCACCCGGCCTTTTTTCACGGACCGAGCGACGACCACGGCAAGGGGGCCGGGATTCTCAACTTCGGAGCGAAAGATGGATGCAGTTTTGATCGGCTCAGGCCGATAATTCCATTTTTTCCAATCCACGGGACAAGCATCAATCAAATCCATGCCGCCCGTTACGAAATTACCATCGAGCGCGTAAGCGACCTGCTGCCAGTCATCACCTTCGGAAAAATACAACGCCGCGTTATCAAGGCCGCCAGTCAAGGCGCTCTTTTGTTTGATGATTAAAGATGACGCGACCCGCGGCTTGACTGAGATATCTTCACCCAAAATACTCGCGAGCATCGGCGCCCCGGCAGGACGAACATCCCATACCCAGACGGTTCCACCATCGCCCAGCACGCGCTCGACCGCAGCTTTCAGCAATTCAAGCGTCTCAGGTTTTGGTTCGGTCGAAGCGTCCACCAAGAGGGAATCCGCTTTTGCCTCTGCGGAATATTCGGCGGTTTTGACACCAG
>DASZPR010000441.1:0-3629 GCA_035550235.1 Verrucomicrobiia bacterium
ATCCGCAACCGCCGCCCCGCCGCTGCGAGTGAGAATGAAATCGTATTCCGGTATCAACGGACGAAAATAGTCCTCCGGATCATTGTTGATTCGATCGAGGGTGGCCGGAGCGTTCACATCGAGAAAGGCGACGAGGGTTTCCGGCCTTTTTAATTCCAACACCGCGGCTTCGATCAAATCATCGCAGACTCCCACACCGCTGCATTTAATGATGAGATCGCTTTCCTCCGCACGTTCGAGGGCGTCTAGCGTGGCTTCATCGGTGGGTTGATACATGACCACCCTGGCCCAGTGGGGATTGAAAAGGTCGCGATGCTGGAGGCGCTCGGGAACATTGGGCTCGTAAAACGTGACGCGGTGGCCACGCTCGCAAAGAGCGCGGACCAGACCGCGATAGTATGTGACCGGGGCATTCTGGTAGGCGGAAACCAGGCTGGAGCCAAAAAAAGAAATGTTGAGGCGGCGGCTCATAAGGCGGCGGAGGTTTCCCGAGGTTGTTTGTCGCGGGAGCGACCGTTCGTGGAGAGAGAGGCCACGCCACGGCCGGGCGCGCTGTTCGCCTGATTGGCGCGCGCGCCCGGCGTGGCAATGACTGTTCCATCCAGCCCCACCTCCTGTAAATCGGCTGTATCAGCAACTAACACCGCATTTTCGGAAAAGGTGCGCCGTGGTTGCGCAATTTGTTCGGGCGATGAAAAAGTTGGGGCCCCGGTTGAATTTGGCGGCAGGCATTCGTTAAGCAAGGTTCTCATGCGGACTGGTTTTCATCGTAAACAACTTTGGTTGTTTAGCTTTTTGCTAGGATAGAGGGCGGGAGAATCGGAACAATCGGGCGACAACCCCGTTTTAACTGCTGGAAATCCCCCCTGCCTCCCGGACATTGCTTGTAAGACATACCGAAGGGGTAATGCGATCGTGCCGGGGCCTTGGGTTTCGGTTTACGAGGAGGAATTTAGGCTTTAGGATGCCTCCACGTGCTGAATCTCGAACAACTTTGGGAATTGCTGGATAAAAATCGGGACGCCGCTTCGGCCCGCGTGAAGGAATTTTCCATCGGCGGCAAGATGTTCAATTTCAATTCCTCGCCGGCCATCATGGGCGTGGTCAATCTCTCCGCGGATTCGTGGTATCGCGAAAGCGTTTGTCTGAGCCCCGAAAGCGCGATCCAGCGCGGGCGCGTTTTGCGGGATCAGGGCGCAGATATCGTGGACATCGGCGCGGAATCCACATTGGCGCAGGCGGCGCGGGCGGATGATGCCGTGCAAAACAGCAAGTTGATTCCGGTCATCGAAAGTCTTCGCGCGGCGGAAATTTTGGTTTCAGTCGAAACGTATCAACCGGCGGTGACGCGCGCGTGTTTCGATGCCGGCGCGAATATTCTGAATCTCACCGGCGCCGAGCAGACGGATGAACTATTCCGCATGGTCGCGGCCCACGACGCGGCGGTGATTATTTGTTATGTGCAGGGGAAAAACGTTCGCGAAGTGGGCAATTTCGATTTCAGCGCGGACCCCATCGGCATGATGCGCGATTATTTTTCGCGGCAGATCGAAATCGCGCAGCGCAACGGCGTGAAGAAAATCTTCCTCGATCCCGGGTTGGGCTTTTATTATCGCAACTTGCAAGACAGCGCGGTGCGGGTGCGGCATCAAATGACGGTTTTTCTGAACACGTTCCGATTGCGCACACTGGGATTTCCGATTTGCCATGCCCTGCCCCACGCGTTCGAATATTTCGGCGAGGAAGTGCGTTGCGCGGAGCCGTTTTTTGCGGTACTGGCCGCGCTGGGCAAAACCGATTTGTTTCGCACGCACGAAGTTCCGCGCATCAAGGGCGTGCTGGAAACGATGAAGGTGTTTTGAATTCGGCGGTTCTCATCCGCGCTGACACAGAAACACGCCCTCTTCTTCTGACGGCGTAATCCATTGATCCAGCACCTGCAAACCATGTCGTTCCAAATGCGTTCGCACCAGTTCCGGTGTATAACGATACGAAAAAAAGAGGCGGATGGACTCGCCAACGCCAAATTGGAATCTCTCGTTATCAACTGAAACGGCTCGTGAATGCTGGAAATGAAAGCGTGCCACGACGCGTTTAAGGCCATTCACTTCCTCGATGGCAAAGCTCAGTTCGCCATCACCGGGCTCGATGCCGAGGTCGAAGAGGAAGGCCAGCAGCCAATCGCGTGTGAGCGGGTTGTCGTATTGAGGCAAAATCTTTCTCACTCCCGCGTCGTAATCTTTTCCCGGCGCAAGATTGGCGCTGAAGAGCAGCCAATCGCCAGGGCCGACGAGCGAGGCGAGCTTTGGCAGGATCTGGTCGGGTTCGAAGTTCGGAATCATGCCGAAAAAAGACGCGATACGTGTGGCGTGTGGCGTGTGGCGTGTGGCGAAGATCGTGGACAAATCGTCAGCGCCGACCAAATCGCACACCAAGGGGAAACAGCTGTCTTCGGGCAATACTGACCATGCGGTTTGATGGGCGGTCAGGACCATCGCGGGGCTGACATCGCATGGAGTATAGAAAACCTCTTTCGAGCGATCTTTCAAAAGGCGCAGGAGGCGGGTGTCTTTTTGTCCGCCGCCGCAGCCGAGGCCGATGAGGTGAATTTCCTTTGCATCGATGCGCGCGGCGGTGGCTGCGAATGCGCGGTCGTACGTCGCCGAACAATCGGCGTCGTTGCGCGAAGGCGAATGGACCTGGTGCAGGGCAAGCCATTTTTGGGTTTGCTTGACGCTGTCGTAGTGAAATTTATGGTTCACCGCGCGTGCGCGAAGCGAGTCCAGCAAATCCTGCCGGACTTTTTGCGGAAATTGGCTGGCATGGATAGCAACCCGAACTATTGGCGACATAGGAGTTTTGTGACTGAAATACGGCTCAAAAACAAGCGGTCACTGCCAGAGCGAATGCGTAACTTGTCGCATCCATCACTTTTGCGCGGGAGAAACCGTGTTTTGATAAATCCAAATGCTCTGATCGTAATTATTTCCAAACACGATATCAGGCGGGCCGTCGCCATTCAAATCGCCGATATGGACACCGTTCGGATTGTAACCGGATGAGAAATTCCAACGCTGACTCAGCGAACGAGTCGAAAAACGTCCTGGCGTGGCAAGATTTCTGAAAATGCACAATTGATCGGGCAACTGAGTCGTCATCACCACATCCGGCTTGCCGTCGCCGTCCAAATCCCCGAGCGCGATGGAATTGCCCCAGCCGCCAAGAGGAAAATTGACTGGCGGAGCAAATGAGCCGGAATTTAGCGTCCGCGGCCGGCTGATGTTGCGGTAAACCGAAAGCGACTGTCCGTTGAGAAAATAAACAACCGCCAAATCCGGTTTTCCGTCGCCATCGAGATCACCAATGGTCATGGCCTGGCCGTCCCCGAGGCCCGGCAAGTCCACGCGCGAGGCCAACTGGATTTGTCCGCTAACGCTCGTATTCCGAAAAATGGAGATCGCGCTGGAAGAGCTGTTGTTATTCGCAGTCGCGATGTCTGCCTTTCCGTCTCCGTCCAGGTCCGCGACGGCAAGGCTTTGCGGAGTGGAACCGGCGGCAAAGGTCAGGGCGCCGGCAAAGGAATTCGACGTGATGTCGCCCGGAGTACTGGTATTCCGCAGGATTGAAAT
>DASZPR010000442.1:0-7037 GCA_035550235.1 Verrucomicrobiia bacterium
CGAGTCCGATGGCGGTGAGGGCTTCGGGTGATGGCGTGCGTTGCGCGGAAAAATCGCGCAGCACGCGGATGACATCCTCATAACGGGTCACGACCCAGACGCGCAGGAGCGGGTCCCAATGCACCGGCGATTCCGCGCGCAGCCGGTGATAGAGCGGGTAAGGATTCCCGAGCACCTCGGGGTCAAGCAACGCAGCGAGGCTTAGCGGCGGTTCGTGTTTTCTCACACGCACGGGTTCGTGGGCAATGGAGCCGGGCATAATCAGGGCTGGGCTTTTTCGGCGACGCCCAGCGTGCGCTGCACTTCCTCTTCGCTCATGGCTTCCAATTTTGCGCAAAGGAGCCGTTCGATTTCGGCGGAAAGTTCCGCGACGCTCGGCGATTCGAAAACGGTTCTCAGCGAGAGTTCCACGCCCAGGCTGTCGCGCAGGCGTGAAATCAATTGAATGCCCAGCAATGAATGGCCACCCAGCGCAAAAAAGTTTGCTTCGACATCCACGCGTTCGACGCCGAGTAATGGCGCGAGGATTCCGGCCACCACTTGCTCGACTTCGGTTTGGGGCGCGTGAAACACATCCTCGCCCAGCGTGTTCGAGGCATCAGGGGCGGGCAGTGCGGCGCGGTCTACCTTGCCGTTTGGCGTCAGTGGAATCGTGTCGATCGTCACATACAGCGCGGGCACCATATAGGCCGGCAGGCGTGCGCTCAGGAAATCGCGCAGTTCGCTGACGGTGGCAAGGTGGCCGGCTTTCGGAATGAAATACGCGACCAACCGGCTGTCGCCACAGGTGACTTCGCGGGCGGCAATGACGCTCTGCGAAACGGCGGGATGCTCGTTGAGCGCGGCGGCGATTTCATTCGGCTCGATGCGAAAACCGCGAATCTTGATTTGTTCGTCGAAGCGTCCAAGGAACGCAATTTGTCCGTCTGGCAAGACCTGCGCGCAATCGCCAGTTTTGAAAAAGCGCGAGCCGTTGAAGGGATTGGGCAGAAACCGTTCCGCGGTCAGTTCCGGACGGTTCCGATAACCGCGCGCCACGCCCGGGCCGCCGATGAAAATTTCACCGGGAGTTCCGACCGGCACTTCGCGCATCGCCTCATCCAGAACGTAAACTTGCGTGTTATCGATGGGGCGGCCAATCGGCGGCAGGCGATTTTCGCCACGTTGCGCGGGCACCAAACCCGAAGTTGCCACGACGGCGCATTCGGTGGGGCCGTAATTGTTCACGAGGAGGAATGGCAGGTCGGCCGCGGGATAGGTGTGCAGCGTATCGCCGCCCGTGAGCATCATGCGCAAGGCGGTGTTCTCCGGCCAGCGCAACGCGAGCAATCGTTCCGCCATGGGAGTCGGGACAAAACTGATCGTGATGGCGCGTTCGACGAGCCACGATTGAAATGCTGCCGGATCTTTCAATTTTTCGCCCTCGGGGATGTGTAAGCTCGCGCCGGAGGTCAGGTAAGGCCAGATTTCCCAGACTGCGGCATCAAACCCCACGCGGGCCACGCAGCTCGCGCGATCCTCCGGTATCACTTTGAATGCGCCCTGGTGCCACGAGACCAGATTCGCCAAGCTTTCGTGCGCGATCTCCACGCCTTTCGGCGTGCCAGTGGAACCGGATGTGTAAATCACGTAGGCCAGAGTTTTGGGCGTGATTGAGGCCGGCGATTTTTCGGACGTTAAATTTTCCGCCACGCTCGCGCGCTCCGCCAAACGGCCCATTTCATTCAGCGCAATCACCCGGCGCTGGCCGCCCGACATTTTTTGTTTTAATGATTGCTCCGTCACCACCACCGAAACGCCCGCGTCGTTGAACATGAAATTCAATCGCGCCTCGGGCTCCGTGGGGTCCAGAGGCAAATACGCGCCGGACGCTTTGAAAATTCCCAGCGCGCCCACGAGCATCGCAGGTGAGCGCGGTACGCATGATCCGACCAATGTCTCCGGGCCTACCCCGCACGCTCGGAGCTGGGCGGCCAAGTCTTCGGCCAACTGGTTGAGTTCGCCGTATGTCAATTCGCCGTGGCTGGATGTTACCGCGATGGCACGCGGGGCCCGCTCCACCTGTCGTTCAAACAAGTGAAGCACGTTCTGGGTATTGGAATGGCCGTTCATGATTTGCCTCCGGATTCAGCGAGAATTTGTTTCAATAATGATTCCACTTCGGTGTCGGAAAGATCGTCGATGCGATCCAGCAATTGCTGGGCGTGCTGGGCGGAAATATTTTGCGAGCAGGCCAGCGGCTGCAGCGCGGGCAACCCGGGCTGCTCTTTTTTCCGATCCAAAATAACGGCGAGTTCCGCGATGGTGGGCGCCTCGAAAATATTTCGCAGCGAAATCTCGGCGTGAAATTCATCCCGGACGCGGGCCATCATTTGCATGGCCAGCAGCGAATGGCCGCCGCTTTCAAAGAAATTATCATCGATGCCAATGACTGCCTGGCCCAGCAGTCCGCGCCAGATTTTGGCCAACCCTTCCTCCGTGAGGGTGCGCGGCGGAGTGAAATCCTGTTTCGCTTCCGCGCGATCGACAGCGGGCGGCGGCAGGGCTTTGCGATTGATCTTGCCGTTGGGCGTGAGCGGAAATTTGTCGAGCATGACGAACGTGGACGGGAGCATGTAATCCGGCAATTTCGCTTTTAGGAATTGCTGGAGCAGCCCGGCGTCCGGCGACGGATGGGCCGACCGTTGCAGGTAAGCGACGAGTCGTTTTTGGCCGCGCTCATCTTCGCGCAATAACACCACCGCTTCGGTGATGTTCGGATATTGACGCAGGATCGATTCGATTTCGCCGAGATCAATCCGGTGCCCGCGCAGTTTGATTTGAAAATCATTGCGCCCGAGGCACTCGATGGTTCCATCGGCGCGATAGCGCGCGAGGTCGCCGGTTTTGTAGAGCCGCGTGCCGCCAAATGGATCCTCGATAAATTTTTCCGCGGTCAACTCGGGGCGCCTCAAATAACCACGCGCCAAACCATCGCCGCCGATGTGAAGCTCGCCCGGCACTCCCACAGGAACGGGCTGCAAATGGGCGTCGAGCAAATAAATCTGGGTGTTCGCAATCGGTCGTCCGATGGAAATTGCACCGGTGCCGCGCGTCACTTTGGAAAGCGCGGACCAGATCGTCGTTTCCGTGGGGCCGTATAGATTCCAAACTTCGCCTGCCCGCTCCAATAATTTATCAGCCAATTCGCGCGACAAGGCTTCGCCACCGCAGAACACTTTAAGCCGACGATCGCCAAACCAATCGGATTCGACGAGGAATTGCCAGAACGACGGGGTGGCCTGCATCACGGTTGCACCGCTGCTGCGAATTAGGGCCTTCATTTTGGCGGCGTCGAAGATTTCTTCGGAGCTCGCCAGGGCGATTTTTGCACCAACGGTCAGCGGCAGAAACATTTCCAATCCGGCAATGTCGAACGAAATACTGGTGACCGCCAGCAGCGTGTCCCGGCTGGACAAGCCAGGTTCGCGGCGCATCGATTGGAGGAAATTTACCACGGCGCGATGCGAAATTTGGACGCCCTTGGGCCAACCGGTGGAACCCGACGTGTAAATCACGTACGCGAGATTCTCCGCGGTCATGTGGAGCGGAAGCTCGTCATCGCGCTCTTCTGAAATCAGCCGCCAATCGGTGTCGAGGCAGATGGCGCGGATATTCGCCGACAATTCGCCCAAAAGCGCTTTGTCAGCACTACGTGTCAGCAGCAGTAAAGCCTTGCTGTCGTCGAGCATGAAGCGAAGCCGCTCTGCGGGGAAGGATGGATCCAGCGGCACATAAGCCGCGCCGGCTTTCAGCGTTCCGAGCAGCGCGATGACCATTTCCAGAGAGCGCTCCATGCTGATAGCCACCAGAGTTTCCGGCCCGGCGCCGAGGAATTTCAAATGATGCGCCAACTGATTGGCGCGCCAGTTCAATTCCTCGTAGGTCAGGGATTCGTCGCCAAAAACGACTGCCACTGCTTTTGGCGTAGCGGCGGCCTGCGCCGCGAAGAGTTCGTGCACACATTTCTCACGGGGATATTCCGCGGCGGTTTTGTTCCAATCGACGAGCATCCGCTGCCGCTCTTCGGCAGTCAGCAGTGGGATGTCAGAAATAAATTGGTCGGGTTCGGACGCGATGCTTTCGAGCAATTTTTCGTAATGCCTCAGCATCCGCCGCACAGTGGCAGGCTCGAACAAGTCGCTGTTGTATTCCGCGCAGCAATTGAATTCGGCGCCGCTTTTCACAATCGTGAAGGTCAAGTCGAACTTCGCCGTGCCGGGGTCGAGCGGGAATTGCGAGATGGCCAGGCCGGGCAATTTTAAATTGTCTGACAACTCATCCTGCAACGCGAACATCACCTGGATGAGCGGCGAATGGCTGGCGCTGCGTTCGGGTTGCAGTTCCTCGACGAGTTTTTCGAACGGCAAATCCTGGTGCGCGAGCGCTTCGAGCACGGTGGCCTGCGTGCGATGGAGCAATTCATAAAACGCCGGGTTGCCATCGAGCTTCGTTCGCAACACCAGCATGTTGACGAATAACCCGACGACTTTTTCCAGGCACGCGCGGCCGCGGCCGGCCACCGGAGAGCCCACGACGATGTCTTCCTGGCCGGTGTAGCGGTGCAGCAGGGTCTGGAAGGCGGCGAGCAAAATCATGTAGGGCGTGAAACCACCGGCCTGGCTGAGGGCATTGATTTTTTCGCTCAAGGTTGGCGAAAATTTCATCCATTCGCACGCTCCGCAAAACGTTTGCGACACGGGCCGGGGGCGGTCGGTGGGCAATTCCAGCACGGGTGGCGCGTCTTCCAATTGCTTGCGCCAATAGGCCAGTTGCTTTTCCAGAACATTTCCGCGCAACCACTCTTTTTGCCAAACGGAAAAATCACCGTACTGAAGCGCGGGCTCCGGCAGCTCAACATTCCGGTTCGAGACAGTGGCGTCGTAAGCCGCGGCCACTTCACTGCAAAAAACACGCCACGACCAATCGTCCGACGCGATGTGATGCATCAGCACCAAAAAAATCCAATCCTGTTCATCGAGGCGCACCAGGACCGCGCGCACCATGAGGTCGCGGGAGAGATCGAAGGGAACTTTGGCCTCAATTTCCAGGAGCCGCCTTGCTTCGGCCTCGCGTTCTGCGGCGGGCAATTGCCGCAAATCAATCGTTTCCATCGGAACCCGGGACGCCGTATCAATCGTCAGCGTGGGTTCCTGGCCGACGATTCGGGTGCGCAAGACTTCGTGCCGCGCCACGACGGTATCCATCGCCTGCTGCAGGGCCGTGGGATTCAGCGGGCCGCGCAATCGCGACGCGATGGGCATGTTATACAGGGGGCTGCCCGGTTCCAATTGGTTGAAGAACCAAAGCCGTTGTTGCTCGAGCGATAACGGCGCGGGGCCGCCGCCTGGCCGCCGGGGAATGGTAGTTTCAGCCGTGCCGCCGGCATTCGCGCCGCCGCTGCGCAGCCATTTAGCCAGCAATGCCTGCTTGGCTGAGGAAAGGCCGGAGTTCTGGGTTGCGGAACCGCGCAGGTCGTCGCTCACAGCTTCCCCACTTCCCTTGGTGATTCCCTTAATTGCACTTTCACGCACACTATTCATAAGAGGCGCGCACGCCTGCTGATATTCACGCGCTATGGTGTGCGTTGCGGCACGGTGTTGCCATGGGTTGTGAAACCCAGAATTGGCGCGGGAAGGCACTACGGGAATAATCAGGCGTGAAAGAAAAAATTCAACTCGTCGGTGTCGGAGACGCCGTAGGCCCGAAGGACTTTGATCACAGTTTCCAGCAGAGGGGTTCCGCAAATCGGGACGTCGAAACCATAGATGCTCGTTCCTTTTATAGGAGAATAAGCCTGCTCAATGGAAACAACCCCAATTTCGGCAAAAATTTCTCGCAGCGTTCGTTCGAGCACCAAATCTCCATCGCCGAACGTGACGGACACTTTCAACGCCTTACCGGAAAGATATAGCGCCAAAAAACGGCCGCTCTTAAGCATGAACGACAACATCGAATCTTTAGATTTCGAATTCAGAAGTAAATTGAGGAATCTCTCGACGTGGCTCAAACCATTCGCATGCCGCTCGGATATCAGCCTCGCTCGGTTGGAATGTAGCGCGTAGAGCGGCGTTTCGGTGCCTGGCGAATTCTTCGCCTCCAACACATCCATCAAATCCTTGAACCCGGCAGGCAGGTTCACGCCCCGGTGTTGAGGATTGACGAAGTCGTTCATACGCGAATCCTCGCACCAACCGATTCAGCGCGCAACCACTTCAGCCGTCCCTGCGGGACTTTGCATCACACAACGTTACCCGGCGTTGAAACGCCGGGTTATTCTCAATTGTACCTTCGGGACAGGTGCCGGCGCGCCCAGGTGGAAGCGCGCGAGCCCTCAATTGAAATGAACGACCGGGGATTGCATAAAGTCCGCATTCAGGCGCACGGATTTTTTCAGCTTAATATCGCGGGAGGAGGCGCCGATTTGAATTTCGTAATCGCCGGCGTTGGCTTTCCATTGATGACCGGGCATGTCGAAGTAAGCGAGGTCGCGCGGGTAGATGATGAATTGCACGGTTTTGGTTTCGCCTGACTTCAGTTCGATTTTTGCGAAGCCTTTTAGTTCGCGCACGGGGCGGTCGATCACGGGCTTTACGTCGTGGACATATAATTGCGCGACTTCTTCGCCAGCGCGTTTGCCGGTATTGGTCACATCCACGCGTATTGTGATACTGCCGTCTGGATTTAGCGTGCCGGAGGACAGGTTGAGGTTGCGGTATTTGAAGGTCGTGTAAGACAGGCCGTAGCCGAAGGGAAAGAGCGGCGCGACGTTCGCCTTGTCGAAATGGCGGTAACCCACGTAGATGTCTTCCGCGTAACGCTCCTGGTGATTCGTGCCGGGAAAATTTGCGAAGTCGGGATAGTCCGAACGTTTTGCTGCGAGGGTATCGGGAAGTTTGCCGGAGGGATTCACGTTGCCGAACAAAATGTCCGCGATGGCCGCGCCGCCTTCCTGGCCGGGGAACCACGATTCCACAATCGCCGGCACGGACTTCAGC
>DASZPR010000443.1:0-1534 GCA_035550235.1 Verrucomicrobiia bacterium
CCTTCGTCACTTTTTTGCTGCTCGCCCGCCCCGCCTTGCTCCGCTGGCAAGGCGCTACCAACGTCGCCCTCCCTGCCTCGCAGGGAATACTCGCCAAGCCAATTTCCAATCCAGACCATCGCCGCCATTTCGTGCGCGTGACTGTGGACGCGGAAGGCAAAGTCCATTCCGCCGGCACCCAGGCCTCGCACATTTTGAGTTCGCTGGCCCTGGCGAATGGACTGATTGACGTCCCTCCCAAAACGACACTCACCGCCGAAACCGTTGTCCAGATCTTACATTGGGAATAACAACAGGCTGGTAGGGGCTCGTTACCTCGTCTCGCCGAAGTTTTGGCGAAGGCGAATCTGTGCGCCGGTTTCAACTGCCCAACGTTGGATAAAGTCCCTGGCTTAAAACCATTCACAAGCGATCCAAAGTCTCACCCTCTCCTCTAGGGAGAGGGCCGGGTTGAGGGGGACGGAAGCAATCCAACTGCGAGCGGTCAAATCCGCCACAACGCTCGCCAATCCCACTACTCTGAATTCGGATACGACCCCAACACCTTCACAAAACTGCACTCTTGGCCCAATTGCTCAATCGCTTTCGCAACCTTGCGATCCTCCTGGTGCCCGTCGCAATCGATGAAGAAAAAATATTCCCACGCGCGCCGCTTGCTCGGCCGCGATTCAATCTTCGTGAGGTTGATGCGATTCTTCCGGAACGCCGCCAGCGCATGATGCAACGCACCGACCTTATCCGTCATGCTCACCATCAGGCTTGTGCGATCATTGCCCGTGGGCGGACTGCATTTGCGGCCCAGCACCAGAAACCGCGTCGCGTTCGCCGCATTATCCTGAATGTCCTGCTCCAACACCGGCAAACCGTATTTTTCCGCCGCTAAAATTCCCGCGATCGCCGCCGAGCCTTTTTCCTTCGCCGCGATCTCCGCCGACCGCGCGTTGGACGACGTCTCAATAATTTCCACGTTCGGCAAATTATTCTGAATCCACCCGCGGCACTGCGCGAGGGATTGCGGATGCACGTAAAGCTTCTTGATTTGTTTGCGCGGAGATTTGCTCAACAGATTCTGTTGAATGCGCAAAATGATTTGCGCCACGATCTTCAGTTCGCTGTCCACGAACATATCAAGCGTGTGCGTCACCACGCCTTCGGTGGAATTCTCCACTGGCACCACGCCATAATCCGCGCGATTCTTGCTGACCTCCGCAAACACATCCCCAATCGTTTTCAACGGCGAATAATTCAGGCTCGAACCAAACTTCCGAATCGCCGCCTGATGCGTGAACGTCGCCTCCGGCCCGAAATACGCGATGGTCATCGACTTCTCCAACGACAACGCGCTGGACATGATTTCCCGGTAAATCGCCCGCAACGAATCATTCGTGATCGGCCCTTCATTTTGGCCGCAAATGCGCTCCAACACCGCACGCTCGCGATGCGGCGCATAAATCTCCTCGCCCGCCTTCAGCTTGATATCGCCGATGGACAGCACGTGCTTCGTACGCTCGTTCAGGAGCTTCACGATGTGCGC
>DASZPR010000444.1:0-4077 GCA_035550235.1 Verrucomicrobiia bacterium
GAACGGGTATAAGCGAAGCGAACGACCGTGTCCGGCAACGGCCGCAATATCAGGCCAGCCTTGGGAGAAACTTGATCCACCGTTTGCTCTTGCGACGAAACGGGAGTCGTGCGGAAAGTTTTCGGGAAGGAAATCCAGTCATAGCTTGCTCCACCGATCAATTCCAACCAATCGGTGATTTCCCATTGGTGGTATCCGTAGATAGAAAAGCGCTTGAAGGCCACGGTGAAATCCTGGTCCGCAGCGGGAGTTGGAGGAGGTGGGAACAACGATCCCAGCCCGCCGGACGGGTCAGACTGAAGGTTTTGCGTTTGAATATGCCCGTACTGGCCGCGCGTACCGATAATAGTATTGTGCTGTTGTTGTTGAAAAATCTGCTGCACTTCCCCGGAGTAAATTTCGAGGTGTCCGGTATAAAGTTCCTTCATCGTAATCCCCCGAACGGTCGACCATACTATGGGCGGCTCGGGTGGCGTCCCGGGGTGTTGGAAATAAATCAAAGTCGGCTGCGCTTGATTCGTAAAAACAAGAGTGTCCGCCAGACGGGCTCCAAAAACCAAGGTGTGTACGCCCGGCGCCCATTCGTGGTGATAACCGAAGCCGACGATCGGTTCCTGGCGTTCGTCAAAACGCAACGTTTGAGCGGCGTCAGTTGAGGCATAATGTTGCGCGAGGTCACCGCCGGAGCTTTTGTTGTAATTCAAAAGGAAAAACGCGCTGTCCTGCGGAGTGATTTGCGCTTTGAGATTGAATGAGATGCTTTGCTGGGTGAGGTCTTCGTTCGGACGCTGACCGGGGTCTGAATGATACACACCCGAGAAGCTATAATTGAATTTGTCAAAGGTGCCGTATTGGGCACCGCTTTCCGACCACGCGCCGCGGCTCAGATATTCGGTATCGGAAACGACACCCACGTGATTCTGCTCAAACAACCCGGAGTATTCCTGCTGGGAAATGGCTGGTGACAATGGGCCGGCGGCGACAGGCGCGAGCAAATTCGCGAGCAGGAATTCGCTTTCGGTGGGTGTCTCGTAGCGCAGATTGGTCAGATTCGGATCGGTGAGTTGAAAGTAGCTGTTGGCGAGGAACAGGTGCGCGGAGTAATTGCCGTAGTCGTAATTGACGGCGCGGGCGGCTTCGCGCTGCGCCACTTCCTGCATGCCGGCGTCGCGATACATGCCGGCGAGGTTGGCGCTGCGGACGGCCTGGTCCTGGTCGAGCAAGAGTTGCGAGCGGTAGACGCTGCGGTTGTTGTTGAGTTGCTCGGATTTTTCCAAATCGCGGATGGCTTCGTTGACGCGATTGTTTTCCTGGTTGATGACCGCGGAATAGAGATACGCAGTCGGGTCCTGCGGATCGAGTTTTTCCGCGAGTTGAAGTTCCTTGGTGGCGTGTGAGAAATCGCCGACGTTGCTGTAGGCTTTGCCCAAATAGCTGCGGAGTTCGGCGCGTTGCGGTTCCAGTGCGGCGGCAATCAGCAAATCGCCGCGACCGCCCTGGTCGTCGCCCAGGTGAATGCGACAGAGGCCGCGGCCCAGCCACGCGTTGCCGAGCGCGGAATCAATGGCGATGGCGCGATCAAACCAAGTCAGGGCTTCGCGGGTTTTTCCCCGGGCGCTCAGGAGGAACCCTTTAAATGCGAGCGCCTGGGCATTGCGCGGCGCAAGGGCGAGACTTTTTTCGAGGGCTTCGGCGGCGGCGGTGGTGTGGCCGAAGCTGAATTCCAATTCCGCGACGCGTTCCCAGGCGAAGCCGAACTGCGGGGATTTGGCGGCGGCTTGTTTGGCGGATTGCAGGGCGAGCGAGAGCGACGTTTTGCGATCGCCGCGCGATTGTTGGTAATAGGAGTCGGCCAAAAATTCGGTGGTGAGTTGGGGAGCGGAAGCGGTGCTGGTGGTGTGTTTTACGGCGGCGACGAGTTGGCGCAGGGCAGCCGCGGCGCGATTTGGCGCGGCGGTGGCATCGCTCGAGGTCAAGGAGCCGAGGGTGTTTTCGGATTTTTCCACTTCGCCGACGCTCAAGAGCAAGGCGGCGTAATAAACTTTTTCGGCGTCAGAACCGGGCTCGCGGCCAGCGGGATATTTCGCGAGGGCAGCCAGCAAATCTCCGGCGCGATACGCGGCCAGCGAATCCGCGAGGGTGTTCTGCTCATCGGCACTCAGGGGCACGTCGGCGGGGTCCAGCACGGCCGGATAATAGAAGCACCATTGCAGAACATTGTTCGCCACGAAACCGGGGGTGCGGGCGGGGGGCTGGCCAACGTCGACCGCGGCTTGTTCGCCATTGGTCAGGACGAGGGTGGCGTACTCGTTGCCGAAACGAACTTTGCCATCGATGACGGAAACGGTGGTGCGATCGTTGTTATCGACCCTGAGCACGAGTTCGGTGCCCTCGATGCCGGCGACGGCGCCGCGGGTCATCAGGCGGATGTGCCCCGGTTTGTCACGATGGAAAAACGAGATGACACCACTGACGAGGTGCAAGCCGGGTTGCGCATCGGCGGCGTCCGGGGGGAGAATCTCGAGTTCCGTGGACGCGCCGAACGAGACGACGCTTTCATCGACCCAGCGGAGAGTGACGCGGCTGTTTGGCCCGGTGCGCAAGCGGTCGCGGGGATGGAGCGGTTGATTGGTTTGGGTGAGCACCCAGGTTTTGGCGCCTACGGGAGAAATCTCAACTTTGTTTTGAAGTCCAACGATGAGAATTTCGTTGGTATTGACAATCGGGGCAGCCGGCTGGCTCGACGCGGGCCTGGCACAGCAAATTAACCAGATGGTCAAAATCCCCGCGATCAATGGAAGCCGACTGAGTTTTTGCTGCAAATTCAAACGTGCCTTCTGATTAGCCGAGTTAGGTTTTTTGATGGCAGTACAACGCCACGCCGGGCGTTCAGCCAACTGACCGCTAAAAGAGAAGCAAACTTCAAGCCAGAATTCAACGTATTTCGACACATTCTAGGTTGCAAAGATTACCGGGAGAAAGCATTACTGGACTGTGCAACAGGCTGAAGACGAGTTTATCCCGACGCGGGCGACGCTGATCGACCGCCTCAAAAATTGGCAGGATCAAGCCAGTTGGCAGGATTTTTTTGACACTTATTGGAAGCTGATCTACGGGCTGGCCCGGAAATTCGGGTTAAAAGAGGAGGATGCGCAGGATGTGGTGCAGGAGACGCTCGTTTCGGTGGCCAACAAAATGCCGAATTTCAAATACGACGCGAAACAGGGCTCTTTCAAGGCGTGGTTGCGGCAATTGATCCGGTGGCGCATCGCGGACCATCTCCGGAAACGCGGTTACGCCAGCACGATTCCGATCCATACCGAGTCCGAGAGCGGGGATGATTCTTTCACGCTGAAGGAATTGCCGGACAACAATAACCAGTCCATGGACGAGGTTTACGAACAGGAGTGGCAAAAGAACGTTCTGGACGCAGCCGTCGATCGGGTGAAGCGGAAATTGGATCCCCAGAAATACCAAATCTTCGACTGTTACGTGAACAAGGAATGGGCGCCGGAGAAAGTCGCGGCGACTTTTAAAATTTCAGTGGACCAGGTTTATCTGGCGAAGCATCGGGTGACGGAATTGATCAAGAGCGAGGCGAAACGGCTTGAGAGTGAGATGCTGTGAGCGGGTGAGTTTTGGGCTTTGTTGAGTATAACCAAGGCTCACTCACCCCTCACCCCTGCCCCCTCCCTGAGGGAGAGGGTGAAACTTTGTTACGCTTTCAGATTTTCCGCTGACCAGTGACTCTATTCAACGTCTGGTTTTTCACGCCCCATCAAGTCGCTCACATGTTCGCGATGATGTTGTCGCCGAATTGGCTGCATTTGATTTCGGTGGCGCCTTCCATCTGGCGGGCGAAATCGTAAGTGACACGTTTGGAGGTGATCGCGCCGTTCAAGCCTTTGAGGATGAGATCGGCGGCTTCCACCCAACCCATGTAACGCAACATCATTTCGCCGCTGAGCACGACTGAACCGGGGTTCACGCGGTCCTGGTTCGCGTATTTGGGAGCGGTGCCGTGTGTGGCTTCGAAGATGGCGTGGCCGGAGATGTAATTAATGTTGCCGCCCGGCG
>DASZPR010000445.1:0-6303 GCA_035550235.1 Verrucomicrobiia bacterium
TCCGGAGAGCACTCAAGAGGGAAGCAGACTAAAAACAAGCCCGTGCAACATCAGTTCGCCCATTTAAATGCGACCTGCTTTCGCACTGCGTGAAAGCATGACACAGGTCAAGGAATCGCTGCAGCGTCCGGAATAAATTGGATGCAGATGATCGAAATGTGATCGCACTCGAATTGAATGAATATGAAAATGAATGTTTCGAAAATGATTTGCGGGATGCTGATGGCCATGGCTGCGTTGACCGCATCCGCCGTCGTCGATTCAGATATTTCCGGCGTGGAAAATGCCGTCCTGGCCCAGGCGCCCAATGTGCCTCCGCCCATCACCCGCAAATATTCCACCAAGGTCATCATCAACCTCGAAGTCCGCGAGGTCACCAAAACGCTGGCCGACGGCGTGCAATACGTTTTCTGGACTTTCGGCGGCGATGTTCCCGGCAGCTTCATTCGCATTCGCGAGGGCGACGAAGTGGAATTCCATCTGAACAATCATCAGGACAACAAAATGCCGCACAACATCGACCTGCATGCGGTCACCGGTCCGGGCGGCGGCGCGGCGTCTTCATTCACCGCGCCCGGCCATAGTTCGCAATTTTCCTTCAAGGCCCTCAACCCCGGCTTATTCATTTATCACTGCGCGACCGCTCCGGTCGGTATGCACGTCGCGAACGGCATGTATGGCTTGATCCTCGTCGAACCGAAGGAAGGCTTGCCGCCCGTCGATCACGAATACTATGTCATGCAGGGTGAATTCTATACCGCCGGCAAATTCGGCGAGGAAGGCTTGCAACCTTTCGACATGGACAAAGCGAATGACGAACGCCCCAGCTACGTGGTCTTCAACGGTTCGGTCGGCTCGCTCGTCGGCGACAAAGCCTTGACCGCGAAAGTCGGCGAGAAGGTGCGCCTCTATGTGGGCAACGGCGGTCCGAATCTTTCGTCGTCGTTCCACGTCATCGGCGAAATTTTCGACACCGTTTACCCTGAAGGCGGCACAACTCCCAGCCACAACGTTCAAACCACAGTGATTCCTCCGGGAGGCTCGGCCATCGTTGAAATACAAGTGCAAGTCCCCGGCACCTACATCCTCGTGGACCACGCACTGTTCCGCGCGTTCAACAAAGGCACGCTCGGCATGCTCAAAGTCGACGGCCCGGCGGACATGGCCATTTATTCGGGCAAGGAAGTCGATGCGGTCTACCTCGGCAAAGCAGCCGATGCCGGTTCGGAAGCCGAAAAGAAAGTCCTCAATTTGAAAGCGCAAGTCGCTGAAGAAATCAGGAGCAATCCCAAGATCGCCGGCCTCACCAAGGAAATCCAGATCCAGAAAGGCAAGGGCGTTTATATGCAAACCTGTTTCGTATGCCATCAGCCCGATGGCGCGGGCTTGAGCACGCAAATTCCGCCGCTGGCGAAGTCTGATTTCCTCGCGAACCTGACCAAGGACGATTACATCCGCGGTGTGTTGATGGGCCGCAACGGCCAAATTACCGTCAACGGCAAAAGTTACAACGGCACGATGGTTCCGATGAACTACCTCACCGACGAACAAATCGCCAACGTGTTAACCTACGTGCGCAACAGCTTCGGCAACACCGGTGATTCCGTCAGCATCGATGACGTGAAGCGTATTCGCGGGCAAGTCATCGCGCCCACACCCAGCAGTTTTGAATGACCCCCTGCATCCGAACCATGCCAAAAATCCTTCAGATACTCGGCCTCGCGACGATCTCCGCGTGGACCTTCGCAGTCTGCGCGGTCGCGTTGCCGGCCCCCGGCATGGTTCGGATCGCGGACGGCACATATCGCCCATTCTTCCGCGCTGCCGGCGACCCGAAGGAAGTTCCCCTCAAAGCCTTTGCTCTGGATATTCTGCCAGTGACAAACGGCGAATTCCTTGAATTCGTTCGCACCCATCCGCAATGGCAAAAATCGCGTGTGAAACATTTGTTCGCTGACGAATCGTATCTTAAGAATTGGGCTGGCGATCTCGATCCCGGCACGAACGCTCCGTTGAAAGCGCCCGTTACTTTCGTCTCCTGGTTTGCCGCCAAGGCGTATGCCAAATCTCACGGCAAACGTTTGCCAACAGTAGCCGAATGGGAATACGCCGCTCTCGCGGGCCCCACGCGGCCCGATGGGGAAAACGACCCTGAATTCAAGCGCCGGGTCTATCAATGGTACGTAACGCCCTCACCCGCGAAAATTGGGCCGGTCGGCCTTGACCAGCCGAATTTCTGGGGCGTCCATGACTTGCACGGCCTCGTTTGGGAATGGGTCGCCGATTTCAACACCGCCCTGGTGACCGGCGACGCACGCGGTGACAACGGGCTTGATCGCCAGCTCTTCTGCGGCGCCGGATCGCAAGGCGCGAGGGACGTCGAAAATTTTCCCGCCTTCATGCGTTATGGTTTTCGCAGCAGTCTCAAGGCGGATTACTGCGTGCACAATCTCGGCTTTCGTTGCGCAAAAGATTTATGAAAACAAAATGCATTCTCGCTTCGGCGACCCTGCTGTTGGTCGCCGCCGCTCTGGCCACGGAAGAGCCCGCCACAAATTGCGTCCATCGCTCGTGCTGCGCGCCGATCGAAGCCGCAAAACCTCTTGCAGATAAATCGCTCTATCAACTCGACACGATTTGGACCAATGACGCGGGAAAAACCGTGAAACTGGACTCACTCCGCGGACGCCCACAGGTAATCGCCATGTTTTTCGCGAGCTGCCAATATACCTGCCCCTTGCTCGTGTCCCGGCTGAAGCAATTGGAAGCCGGTCTGCCCGCGACGTTCCACGGCAAAGTCGGGTTCACCCTCGTCTCCTTCGACTCGCAGCGCGACACCCCTGCCGCGCTGCAAATCTATCGCACCCAACACGCTCTCTCGACGAACAGTTGGACGCTTTTAAAAGGCGATGCGGACGGCGTGCTCGATCTCGCCGCCGTATTGGGCGTGAAATTCAAACAAGACACGCAGGGAAATTTTACGCATTCAAACCTCATCACGCTTTTGAATTCTGAAGGCGAAATTGTCTATCAGCAAGTGGATCTGAACCCGGACGATTCCAATCTCGCCCGCCGCATCGAGCAACTTACAGCACATTAAACCATGATTCCTTTGAGCCAATTTAAACGCTTCGATGTCCGCGACCTGATCCGGCGCGGCATCGAACCGTTCCCGGAAATTTTGGAGCGCGTGACTAAATTGAAACCCACGGAGGGATTAATCGTCATGGCGCCGTTTCTGCCGTCGCCCTTAATTGAAAAACTCGGCAGCCTGGGCTTCGCCTCGAAGATCGAGCGCGGCCATGGCCCCGATTGGATGGTTTACTTTTGGCGGGAGGAAGCGTAGGAAACCCGCATGCACTCCGAGGTCGCCGAATTCAAAAAGATCGCCATCGTCAACACACTCCGCAGTTGCCAGTTGTTTGTCGGCTTGCCGCCGGCGGACCTCGAAAACATCGCCGATGTCGCGGTGCTCAAATCCCTCGAGAAGGGAGAATATCTTTTTCACGAAGGCGACCCGGCGCGCGGTTTTTACGTCGTGCAACAGGGCGCGGTGAACGTCCATCGCGTCAATGCCGCGGGCAAGGAACAGATCATCCACATCTTCCGCGCGGGAGATTCCTTCGCCGAAGTGGCGCTCGCCAGCTCCACCGGCTATCCCGCCGACGCGCGCGCCATCGAACCAACCCAGGTCCTGCTCATTCAAAAAGACGGCATCCTTGCGCTGGTTAAACAACAGCCGGAATTGACTCTGCGCATGCTTGGTTCGATGAGCAGCCATTTGCGCGTGCTCGTCGGACAGCTTGAGGATCTCACGTTGAAAGATGTGGAAACGCGCCTCGCCAATTGGCTCGTAAAACGTTGTCCGAATCCCGAAAGCGACAAACCCGTCCGTATTGAATTGGCCATGACCAAACGCGTGCTCGCAGCGGAACTCGGCACCGTCAGCGAAACTTTTTCTCGCACGCTCGCCGCCTTTCGCGAACGCAAATTGCTGACCGTAAAAGGCAGGACCATCACCGTGCTTTCTCCGCTCGCGTTGAATCATCTCCTGCGTCGCAATCTCGGTGAGTAACGCTCGCGGCTTTCTCGATTTTCAAAGCCGTAGTGCCGCTTGGAGAGTTCAGTTTGCGCCTATCGCCCAACCGAACGATTTTTACTCAAGACTATCCGATCAATTACCCAATTCGATAGATTACCCCAATTTGCAGAAAAGCGAAAATACTCGATACGCTTTTTTGTGAAGTCCAACTTCGCAGGAGTTCTCCTTAAAAGTTTCAATTGCCGAAAAGATTACCCCCCAAACTTCAATTTTTTGGGCGCTTTATTGCCATTTGCCAAATCCCCAATTCCTTGATTTGCGTCAAATCGTCCTCCGCCCTCTTCAACTAAGCTGTGACCGTTCGCTAACAATATTGAAATGGATATTATGAATAGAAATCGGCGTTCCTACAAAAAACTATGGCTCGGGCTGATCTGCGTCATTGGCCTGTCCTTTCTGGGCCTCGGTTACTTCGGATCGGAAATTTATCGCAAAGCTCCGCCCATCCCCCAACGCGTGGTGACTTCCGACGGCACCGTCCTTTTCACCGCGCAAGACATCAAGGACGGCCAAAACGTCTGGCAATCCATCGGCGGCCAGGAACTCGGCAGCATCTGGGGCCACGGCGCGTACGTCGCACCCGATTGGACCGCTGACTGGCTCCATCGCGAATGCACCTGGCTGCTGAACAATTGGGCAGCGCAATCCGGCAAAACCTATGACCAATTAGACGCCGAAACCCAAGCCGCCCTGCGCGAACGCCTCAAGAAAGAAATTCGTTCCAACACGTACAATCCCGTCACGGGCGATCTGGTCGTCTCTCCCACGCGCGCCCAGGCCTTCGCCGCCGTGAGCAGCCATTACACCGCGCTATTCAGTGACGATCCGGCTTTGAAAGATCTGCGCAAGGCCTACGCGATTCCGGCCAACACCATCAAAACGGCCGAACGCCAACGCCTGATGAACACCTTTTTCTTTTGGGCTGCCTGGGCCTGCGGCACCGATCGTCCCGGCCAAGCCATCACCTACACGCAAAATTGGCCCGCCGAACCTTTGATCGATAATCGCCCCACCGGCGCCATCGTGTTGTGGTCGGTGGTCAGCTTCGTGACACTGCTCGCGGGCGTCGGCGCGCTGGTCTGGTACTTCGCCGTGCAACGCCACAAAGAAGAGCAGGAAGAGGAAATGGAATTTCCCGAACGCGATCCTCTGCTCGCTTTGAAAGCCACGCCTTCCATGAAAGCCGTGCTGAAATATTTCTGGGTCGTCACCGCCCTCATCGTCGTCCAAATCGGCCTCGGAGCAGTCACCGCGCATTACGGAGTTGAGGGCGATGGCTTCTACGGCATACCGTTGAGCAAATGGCTTCCCTACTCGGTCGCCCGCACCTGGCACACGCAACTCGGCATTTTCTGGATCGCGACCGCCTGGCTCGCCACTGGCCTCTTCGTCGCGCCTGCCGTCTCCGGCTACGAACCGCGCTGGCAAAAATTTGGCGTCAATTTTCTCTTCACCTGCCTGCTTATCATCGTCGTCGGCTCACTCGCTGGCGAATGGATGGGCGTGCAACAAAAGCTCGGCTACGTCAGCAATTTCTGGTTCGGCCATCAAGGCTACGAATACGTCGACCTCGGCCGCTTCTGGCAAATCTTTCTGTTCGTCGGCTTGTTCGTCTGGCTCTTTTTAATGGTGGGCGCGCTCTGGCCCGCCATCAAAAACCCCAGTCCGAATCGCCATTTGCTCACGCTCTTCATCGTCGCCTCGACTGCCATTGGCTTGTTCTACGGAGCGGGCTTGATGTGGGGCCGTCAAACGCACCTCGCGATGGCTGAATACTGGCGCTGGTGGGTCGTGCACCTCTGGGTCGAAGGTTTCTTTGAAGTCTTCGCGACGGTCGTAATTGCCTTCCTGTTCACACGCATGGGCCTGCTGAAAATCGGCAGCGCCACACGTGCGGTGATCTTCTCCACCGCAATTTTCCTCGCGGGCGGAATCCTCGGCACCATGCATCATCTTTACTTCAGCGGCACGCCGACCTCGGTGCTCGCGTTGGGCGCGACCTTCAGCGCCATTGAAATTGTTCCGCTCGTCCTCATTGGTTTCGAAGCCTACGAAAATCTCACACTCAGCCGCGTGCGCCCGTGGGTCTCCGAATATCGCTGGCCCATCCTGTATTTCGTCGCCGTCGCCTTTTGGAATCTCGTCGGCGCGGGACTCTTCGGGTTCCTGATCAACACGCCGCTCGCGCTCTATTACATGCA
>DASZPR010000446.1:0-3885 GCA_035550235.1 Verrucomicrobiia bacterium
GCCAAGGAAGTGTCGCGGCTGGAAATCGGGCAGATCGTAGTGGTCAAGGAAGGCACGGTGCTGGCGGTGGAGGGATTTGAAGGCACGGATAGATGCCTGGCGCGCGGGGGTGAATTGGCGGGAAAAAAAGGCGGCGCGGTGGCGGTGAAAGTGGCCAAGGTGAACCACGATATGCGCTTCGATATTCCTTGCATCGGTTTGCAAACGCTCGAAACCTGTTCGGCCTCGGGAATTTCCGTTCTTGCGCTGGAAGCGGGAAAAACTCTATTGCTAGAGCGCGATGCCTGCGAGAAATTCGCGGCCAAGAATAAAATTTCGATTACAACAACAACTTAGCTTTAAACCACGGATCAACACGGATGCACACGGATTGGGAAAATGACGTTACACGAATTGCGCAAATGAACGCCAATTCAGTCCGGCATTTTGCAATTCGTGAAAATCCGCGCAATTCGCGTAACTTTATCTGCGTTTATCCGTGTTAATCTGTGGTTAAATTCCTATGCTGACATCTCACGAACTCTTCGGTTTCATGTCGCCGGCTTTGGCCAATGACATCATTACGTTCACTTTCGAAAACGAAAAACCAACCTACCGGGCCACGTTGAACGCCGTGGCTGAATCGCGCCATGTGCGCGGCGTCTTCCTGGAACGCCAACCCAAGGCCCAGCGCCATGCCACGATGGCTGCGGCGCTCGGAAAGCCGAATTTGGAAATGGCCGCGGGGAATTTGATCCGTATCTGGTTGCTGAAGAAATACAAGTCCATGCTGGTTGATTTTTTGAATGCGTTGGAGATCAAAAACGAGGAAGGCGTGGTGGAGGATTTGCCGAAGTCCGTGGATGATGCGAAACTGAAGAGCGCAGTGGAAACGCTGCTCGGAAAATATCCCCCGGAAGCGGTGGCGGTTTATTTGAACGCTTTCAATGATATGAACGAGGCCAACTGGTCGAATTTGAAGGCGTTGCTGGAAAATGAACCCCGGTTGCAACTCGGCGCGCACGCTTGAGTTGACGGGCCTTCAATGCCAAGCGACTGCCGGATTGTGGCAAAATACTTCTAGCGCGGGACGGCGGCTTTTGTATCGTAGTTTACCTGAGCAATTGCTCAATTCGCGGAAGGATAACGAAAATGGAACCCAAAGCTGATATTGCATTAATTGGTCTGGCCGTGATGGGCCAGAATTTGATTTTGAACATGAACGACCACGGTTTCACCGTCGTCGCTTTCAATCGCACAGTGGAAAAGGTGGACCACTTTCTGGCCAATGAAGCCAAAGGCACCAAGGTCATTGGCGCGCATTCCCTCGAGGAAATGGTCGGTTTGCTGAAGCGTCCGCGCCGCGTCATGCTGATGGTGAAAGCCGGCGCGCCGGTGGATGAATTCATCGAGCACCTCCTGCCCCTCCTGGAGCCGGGCGACATCATCATCGACGGCGGCAATTCGCTGTTTGAAGACACGGCGCGCCGTGTGAAATATGTGGAGAGCAAGGGGCTGTTGTATATCGGCACCGGCGTGAGCGGGGGCGAAGAAGGCGCGCGCCATGGCCCCAGCATCATGCCCGGCGGTTCGCCGGCTGCGTGGCCGCACGTGAAGGATATTTTTCAATCGATCGCGGCGAAGGTCGACAACGGCGTGCCCTGCTGCGATTGGGTCGGCGAAGGCGGCGCGGGCCATTACGTGAAGATGGTTCACAACGGCATCGAATACGGCGACATGCAGTTGATTTGCGAGGCTTACAATATTTTGAAAAACGGCCTCGGCATGACCGCCGATGAGATGCACCTGGTGTTCAAGGAATGGAATGAGGGCGAACTCGAGAGCTATCTCATCGAAATCACGCGTGATATTTTGGCTTACAAAGACACGGACGGCCAACCGCTCGTGGAACATATTCTCGATACCGCCGGACAAAAAGGCACCGGCAAATGGACCGTGCAAAACAGCGCGGACCTGGGCATCCCGATCACGCTGATCGCGGAGGCGGTTTATGCCCGTTGCGTTTCGGCGCTCAAGGATGAACGCGTCAAGGCCGCTCGCAAATTGAAAGGCCCGAGACCCGCGTTGCCGCAGGCGAAGAAAGACGCGGCGAAAAAGGAATTCATTTCGTTTGTTCGCGACGCGTTGTATTCGTCGAAGATCGTGAGCTACGCGCAGGGTTACATGCTGATGCGCGCGGCGGCGGCGGAGAACAAGTGGAACCTGAATTACGGCGGTATCGCGCTCATGTGGCGCGGCGGTTGTATCATTCGTTCGCGATTCCTGGGCAAGATCAAGGAAGCGTACGACAAGAATGCGAAAATCGCGAATTTGTTGCTGGACGATTATTTCCGCGGCGAAATCAAGCGCAGCCAGAAAGGCTGGCGCAATGTGGTGTCCGCGGCGTTCAAGCGCGGCATCCCGGTGCCGGCATTCAGCACGGCGCTCTCGTTCTACGACAGCTATCGCAGCGCGCAATTGCCCGCGAACCTGTTGCAAGCGCAGCGTGATTATTTCGGCGCGCACACTTACGAGCGCATCGACAAGCCGCGCGGAGAATTCTTCCACACCAATTGGACGGGCCGCGGTGGCACGACGGCTTCCGGGACATACACGGTTTAAATCTCGGACAAAAACAGATTACAGAAAATCCTGCGGCACGAGTTGTCGCAGGATTTTTCTTTTGGCGGACCTTCTGATTTATGGAACTGCTCTGCCATTAACAAAGAAAACCCGCGGCTAATGCCGCGGGTTTTTGAGAAAGGGTCGCACTCAGCGTCAACGACGCCGAGCGATCAGTTTGGGTTGCTGAAAATCAGCGCTTAGAGCGTTTCGGAATACGCCGTGCATTCCATGTTGCTGGAAATGGCTTCAAAATCCGGCGTTGTCCAAACTTCAATTTGTTCGTTCTGCATAAATAGTTCCTTTGCTACCAGTGGATTCGGAAACGACTATAGCCGAACTGCTTCGGCTGTCCAGCTTCTATTCCGTCCGCGGCATACCTTGTTTACCCCGGCGGATCAATGCCCGGTTTGGCTGTTCGGGCTGTACCAGAGATCATTTTTGGCGGTGTTATTCAGCGCCATCGACAGCATTTCGTCATAAGGAATGCGCGCCGCGCTGCCGTCCATTCTGCCGACCTGCGCGGCCCGGCCGTGGCGCTGCGAAAAGGTTGGGTTCCCACCTTCCAGCGGATAATTGGAAAAGTCGTTCCAGGCCTTGGAGTCCGTGTTATTTTCGTCGTTCTCCCATTGCAAAATATTGCTGGCTTTGAATTTGGTCAGCTTGAAGGCAAACACCTCCGGGGAACCGGCGGTCACATTGGTGTAGCCAACAATGGCTCCGTTCCACACGTAGCTGGTGATCAATTGATACCGCTTGTAGGTGTTCACGTTCTCCATGTCCTGCGGACACATCAGCAATTTTTCGGATTTGATAAATTGATAAAGCAGCCCGGCCCTGGGAGCGGGAGGCAGGCCTTTGAAAAACGCCAATTGAGCGGTCAAGTCCTGCAAATATCCCTGCGGCGTATGGGTATTAAGAGCCGGCAAGTTGCCGCACGCCGCCCAGTTGTCGTACTCCATCTGCCAACCGGGCGCCGGCAGAAAATCGAGGTTGTCCAAAACATACATGGACATGCCGAGCATCGTTTGCTTGCAGTTGTTGATGTCGTTCGCCGCCCAGGCCCGGTTCTTCGCCCGGCTCAATGCGGGCAGCAGCATTGCCGCCAGGATGCCGATGATCGCCACGACGACCAACAGCTCAATCAGTGTGAAGCCGCGATGACTACGCGTGGGATTCTCGAAACTCGGACTCATGAACCGTCAACTTGCTTTCCGATTGGCAGATTAAATCCCCCTCCAGGTAATATCAAACAATCCAAGTGGAACATTTGGACGCACACCC
>DASZPR010000447.1:0-10004 GCA_035550235.1 Verrucomicrobiia bacterium
GTCCCTTTCCCGAAAGCGCGCCTTGATGCGCCGCGGTGTCGATTCCCCGCGCACCGCCGCTCACGACCGTCACGCCCACGTAGGCGAGTTGATAAGCGAGCTTCCGCGCGACTTCGATGCCATAGTGCGTCGTCATGCGCGAACCGACCATTGCCACGCCGTTTTTGTCCTTCGCGGTCAACTTGCCTTTGACGTAAAGCACCGTTGGCGGATCGTAAATTTCGCGGAGCAATTCCGGGTAATGCGCATCCGATTGAATCACGACTTCGCAGCCCGAATCCGCAATGCGTTTCATTTCCGCCGCGAGGTCCACGGATTTTTCCCAACTGACAATCGACTCAGCAGTTTCCTCGCCGATGCCGCGCACGTGCAGGAGTTGATGTTTGGAAGCGCTGAGGATTTTGGCCGCATCGCCGAAGTGTTCGAGCAATTGCCGGACGCGCACGGGACCAACGTGCTCGACCATGTTCAACGCGACGAATGCTTCCCGGGAATCCATCGCGCGTGAATACCGGGTTTATGCGCTGGCGGCAAGCGTGAACGTCGCGCATCCCGTTCCCTTCAGCGTTGGATGTTGAATGTTGGAAATTCCGTCCGCCATACAGTTTCGGGGCCAGCCAGCAATTGGCAGGGTGCGTCACTCCGTGCGCGCCGAGCTTTGAATCAACCCGGCGTTAAGACCGGTTCGTAAACTGTCCGTAGCCGCCGACGTAAGGAGGCGGACTTCAAAGGTGGTTCGCAATCATTGTACGGGGAACCATCCCCGACGCTCCTTCTTCGACGTTCAGCGTTGGATGCGCTGTGTAAAAACCATCTTTTTGTCGCGGAGCGACGACGGAAATTAGCCAGCCACGAAGTGGCTGGAAATCTTGGCGTAACTCCACGTCCTGAAAGGACGATGGACACCATGAACGTTTCCATTGTCCTTTCAGGACAAAGCGACACAACCTTTCCATACCAGCCACCTTGTGGCTGGCTAATTTCCTCGTGTCGCTTCGCGACCAGCGAAAGATTTCTGCAGAGCACGATCGATGTCGGATATTTCCATTTTACTTTTTCGTTTTGCTATTCCAACAGCACCCGATAAAATCCACTCCATCCGTTCATCGGCAGGTTCATCGATTGCATCATCCCATCGCCCGACACCGGCGCGCCTACAGAAATCCACTCCGCATCCATAATATTCGTTTTGTATTGGACCTGATAATTGAATCCAACCTGCGTCGGGAATGAGAGTGTAGTGTTTGTGCCATTCGCTACAGCCTTCACTGGTAAAACAAAATTCGGATACGTGAGCGCCGCCTGAAAACTATTCCCATGCGAGCCATTCACATTCACCGCCAAAATAATTTGTGGCGAAAGCTGCATGACCGTCACACCCGGGTCCGCCGAGGCCACGCTCGCCGCCGTCCGATTCAATGTCACAGTGAGGATTCCTTTGTTTGTCTGTGTTGGATCCGCAATTCCTACGACGATGCTGTTGGAACTTTCCAGCGTCACCACCGATGACTTGTCACTCACCGTAATCAAATCCACCGAACTCGTCCCATTGGTCCAAAAATTTGCCGCCACCACGCCGAGCGCCGGCTTTTTGACGGCCTGCGCAAAAGTGGAGTTCGTCAAAATCACGATATCCGGGCTTCGCGCATAATTGCTCACCGATTCGGACGTCATCGTTGGCAAAAGCACGTAAGCATAGCCGGCGTTGGTCGGCGTCAGCCCGTGATTGAACCACAGTTTCAAATAATTATCCGTGTAAGTCGTCGACGAATCGCCGCCGTTGATTTGTGACCATTGCCCGCTGTTGGACGTGATGACGGCCTGCAGGTTCGACGAGCCCGCTGGAAAATAATATCCGCCTGCGCCACCCAGCGCGAGCCACGATGCAGATGCGCTTGGCAAATTCGAACTCCACCCAACCGTTGGCGTAATCGCAAGGCCGTTCACGACGAGACTGTTTGTGATCGTCGACCCCAGCCGCCGATTCTCCGCCGTCGTGTGCACTTCTGCCGGTCCGGCACAAGTGATGCCCGCGCCAAGACACACGATCTCGTTGTCGAACATGAACCACGACTTTTTTCCGAACAACGTCGTGTTCCACGAGTGCATGGACATCCCCGCAGCGCCGCACGTGTTCGCCACCTGCGCGCCGCCCACCCAGTTTTGGTCCGTGGTCTTCGCTTCGCCCGCTGCATTCGCGTGTGAATTGGTCTCCACCGTGGTGCCGGGCAAATGATAAGGGTCAACCGTCGGCCAGAAATCGCCAGAAAACTGAGTTTCCGTTTTGCCCGTATAAAGATAGGTCATGCCATCGCCTTGGAACCAGCCGTGCAAATTGCCGTTGTTGATGGCCTCGTAATTCGCGATGCGGCTCGAAGACATGCTGATGCCAAAAGCGAAATTTGTTCGCATCGCCACCACGCGATCCATGCTCGCGAAATGAAACTGGCCAGTCGCCAACCGCGGCGCGCTGATAAAGTTGTTCAACGCGTTCGATATCGCCACTGGTGCGAATTTCGCAATCTGCTTCATCGCGCTCAGCGTGCTGGAACCGTCGCCCGACTCGGTTTCATACGACCACGACACCGTGCGTCCGCGCACCATGTCCATGATCGAGCCGTTGTAGATGAGCGGCTCGAACGAATTGATCGCCCAATTGTAAACATTCGTGAGATTCGGGTCCGTGATCTGCCACGCGGAACCTTGCAACAGGTTCACAATTTTCGGGATGTCACCGAGCAACACGAGCCCGTAATGTCCCGTGTAAGCGATGTTGTTGTGAAACACGAAAGAGTTGTCGGCATAAAATCCATCACCGCTCGAGACATAAAGAAACACCGGGCTTAAATTCACTTGCGCCGAAGTCAATTTATCCGAGTCCTTGCCGAGAATCCCGCGAATCGCAACCACGAGCACCTTATCCGAGGTGTTCGCACCGGTCATCCACCCAAAGTGCGCGCCCGGGCCACCGGGACTGAAGCGATCCACCGCCGCGAGATAGTTGGAGATTTGCGTGCCGCTCAATGCCGGGTATAGCAGCACCATGGTATTGTTCAAATTCTGCGGCCCGCTGATTTCCCAGTGAAACCAATTGTCGTATTCCGCGGCAGTGGTGGTGTAAACGTTGGTGTGCATCCAATCCAACCCGCCCATGATGGCCGCGGCGAGGGACGAATTGTTTTGCAACGAACTTCCCGGCGTCGCCCAGGCCAACGCCATTGCCTGCAATCGTCCAAACGTGCTCGGGATATTTGCCGACACGGATCCCAGCGGAAGATCGCTCCACAACGAAGTCCGCGACGGACTAGTGTCCATGGAGTTCCAATAATTATTCGCCGTGTTCGCAATGCTGGAAGGGCTGCCGCCGTTACCGATCAAGTAATTCTGCCAATAAAGCCGCAAGGTATCGTATTGGTCCGCGCGCGATGCCCCGGCAATTCCCAGTGAAAGCAAAAAACCCCAAAGCCAGACTGCAACGGCCCGGCGTTTGGTCAGAAGATTGAAATAAAAATGCCGGTGCAAGTGATACCCTAGTGTCCCACAATCGACTTGCCCCGGCAAATCCCTCAAAAGAGGGATAAAGATTGCTGCCCTAATTCATCGACCACCGATGCGATTCCGACATCGACGTTATCGATTGCGATTTTGGGAGCGTAAATTTCACGGTGACCAGGTTGCCACTTGTCCGAACCGTTGTTTTGGTCCTGAGATCCTCGAAAAAGAGACTCTCAGACGTCAGCAACAGTTGCTTGATGGCTTTGGGAAGCGCTTTGAAGTGCGGATACGTCACAATAATCGATTCCTTCATGGAACTGTTAAGAGGCATCGGGGGCTGACTTGTTCCCGGCTTTTGCCAATCGAATCCATCCGCGACATTTTGGGGTTAACTCCCCGTGGATGCCAAATGTCTCGCGCCGGAAGTTGTTGTAACGAGGATTTTTAAAATGAAAACACGTTTAGCCGAAAAAAAATATTCACGCGGCCAGGCCACCGAACCGCATGCGAGCCTCAAAAGTGGCGAGGGTGTAAAAATGGAACAATCCGTAACCATCAACCGGGCGCCGGAGGAAATCTATGATTTCTGGCGACAGTTGGAAAACCTGCCGCGCTTCATGCCGCACATCAAATCGGTCACCCAGACCGGCGGTGGCGTTTCACATTGGGTCATGGAAACATCCCACGGTACGGAATTGGAATGGGACGCCAGGCTGATTGAAGACAAGCCCGGCGAAATGATGTCCTGGCAATCGCTCGAGGGCGCCGATGTCGACAACGCCGGCTCGGTATGGTTCACGCCTTCCGGTGATGGGCGCGGGACCGAGGTGAAAGTGTCCATGAAATATTCCCCGCCGGGCGGAAAATTCGGCGCATTGATGGCAAAAATTTTTGGCGACAGCGCCGAGAAACAAATGACCGAGGATCTAATGCGATTGAAGAAATTACTGGAAGCGCCCGGTCACCCTCCCGTGACCCAGTGACAAATGTAGCGGCGGTCTGTGACCGCCGCCGTTTTCAAAACAGCTTTATCTGCGCGCGTTCTTTCGCGAGCGTATCCGTCAGGCTCTGGCCGCGGCCATTGCGCCGCTCGATGATATGCTTGTCCATCGAGGGATCGAACTTAACCGGATAATTTCCATCGTAACACGCCATGCAGAAAGAGGATTTCGGCAGGCCCGTCGCTTTCACCAATCCGTCCTGCGAAAGATAATGCAGTGAATCCGCATTGAGATATTTGCGAATATCTTCGAGCGAATAATTCGCCGCCATCAATTTGCTGCGGTCCGGAAAATCAATGCCATACACGCACGGGTTCATGTGCGGCGGGCAGCTCACCAGCACGTGCACTTCCTTCGCGCCCGCCTCTTTCAAACTATTCACGCGCGTCTTGCAGGTCGTGCCGCGCACGATGGAATCATCCACCACAATCACGCGTTTGCCCTTCACCAATTCGCCGATGAGATTGAGCTTCACGCGCACGTTGAAGTCGCGAATCAATTGCGACGGCTGCAGAAAACTTCTGCCCACGTAATGGTTGCGCACAAACGCCATCTCGAACGGAATGTCCGATTCCAGCGAATAACCCAGCGCCGCGCAATTGCCGCTGTCCGGCACCGGTATCACCAGGTCTGCCTCAATCGGATTTTCGCGCGCGAGCTGGCGGCCCATTTCGACGCGAACTTTGTAAACGTTCCGATTCGCAATCGTGCTATCCGGCCGTGCGAAATAAACGTATTCGAAAATGCAAAACGCCCGGCGTTGCTGCTCCGGAAACGCCTGGATGCTCGTCAGGCCGTCCTTGTTAATGATCACGATCTCGCCCGGCTCCACGTCGCGGACAAATTTCGCGTGAATCAAATCCAGCGCGCACGTCTCGCTCGCGAGCACCCAGCCCTGGTCGAGCTTGCCGATGCACAACGGCCGGAACCCATGCGGATCGCGCACGCCAATCAATTCCTTTTCCGTCATGATCACGAGCGAATACGCGCCCTCGATCTGCCGCAAGGTGTGCACGAGATGATTGCCGCTGCCGTTGTAATTCGGCTGCGCCATCAGGTGCAAAATGATTTCGCTGTCAACCGTCGTGCCGAAAATCGAGCCGCGCGCTTCCAGTTCCTCGCGGAGTTGCGCCGCATTCGTCAGGTTGCCGTTGTGCGCGATGGCGATTTGCCCGCGCGCGCAATCCACCGTGAGCGGCTGCGCGTTGCGCAAGTGCGAGGAGCCCGTTGTCGAATAGCGCGTGTGCCCTACCGCCATGTTGCCGACGAGCCCATGCAATACCTCGCCATCAAAAATCTGCGGCACCAGCCCCATGCCCCGGTGCACACGAAATTGTTTGCCGTCGCACGTCACGATGCCCGCGCTTTCCTGGCCGCGATGCTGCAGCGCGTAGAGGCCGTAGTACGTCAGTTCGGCCGCGTTCGGGTGTCCGAAAACGCCGAACACACCGCAATAATGTTTGGGATAATGCTGCATGCTACAGGATACGGCTGCTGTGTTGACCGCTCAAAGCGAGCGCTAGTGTGGCACTGAAACTTCGCGGGTTCAAGCCAACTTGCCAAGAATTTATTCACAATAACGCTGAACGCGAGGACGGTTCGAAAAAATCCCCGGATGGTACGTTGCGAAGGGAACCGGTAGCCGCCGACGTAAGGAGGCGGATTAACCCGCAGTGAAACCTCTCTCAACTCTCGACTCCCCGCTCGGCACCGATTAAAGTCGCGCCCATGCAACTCAAATTGGTCAGCGTCTTTGGCATGTGCGTGATGATTGGAGTTGCCTGGGTGTTTTCCAATAATCGCAAATTGTTTCCCTGGCGCACGGTCGTGGCCGGACTGGCCCTGCAATTTGCCTTTGCCCTGTTCATTCTCAAAACTCCCTGGGGCGCGGGCATCTTTAATTTTCTTCAGCACGTCGTCGACAAGCTCGGCGATTTCGCGTTGGAAGGCGCCAAAATGGTTTTCGGCCAGTTCGCGGACAAGGATGCCCTCGTAAAAGTCCTCGGCCCCGGCACGAGTGTGATGTTTGCCATCATCGTCGCATCCACCATCATCCTCATCTCCACGCTTTCCGCCTTTTTTTATCACTACGGCATTTTGCAGCGGGTCGTCCATGCCATGGCGCTCGTCATGAAAAAATTCATGCGCACCAGCGGCAGTGAAAGTCTTGCCGCGGCGGCCAACATTTTCATGGGCCAAACCGAGGCCGCGCTGGTCGTGAAACCGTACCTCGCGAATATGACCTCCAGCGAAGTCATGGCCTTGATGACCACCGGCATGGCCACCATCGCGAGCGGCGTGATGGTCGTCTATGTGGAAATGGGCGTGAGCGCCGGGCACATCCTCACCGCGTCCGTGATGAGCGCGCCCGCCGCATTGCTCATCGCTAAAATCATGTTCCCGGAAACGGCCCATAGCGAGACCGCCGCCGATGCCTCGGCCAAAGTGGAAATCGCGACGGTCAACGGCATCGATGCGCTTTGCCGCGGGGCCAGCGAGGGCATGAACCTCGCCATCAATGTCATCGCGATGCTGATTGCGTTCGTAGCCATGGTCGCGTTCGTGAATTTCACGCTTGGCTGGTTGCAACACAAATGCGGCGTGGCCAACCCCGTGACGCTCCAGAACCTGCTCGGGTGGATCAACGCGCCGTTCGCCTGGCTCATGGGCGTGCCGGCCAAGGATTGCGTCGCGTTCGGCCAGATTCTCGGCGAACGCATTGTGCTCAATGAATTTATTGGTTACCTGGACCTGACGAACCTGGTTAAAGCCAACAAAGACGCGCTCGATCCGCGGACCGTCACACTGGCTACGTATGCGCTGTGCGGCTTCGCAAATTTCTCGAGCATTGCCATTCAAATCGGCGGCATCGGCGCGCTCGCGCCCAACCGCCGCGGCGACCTGGCGCGACTCGGTTTCCGCTCGATGGTCGGCGGCCTGCTGGCGAGTTATTTGACGGCGACGATTGCCGGGATTTTGATTTGAGAATTCTTCGGAGCGCCGAGCACCCGCCCGGCCTGCCCTACGGAAAAGTCGCGGCACCCCCGCCTGCACGACTTGGCACGATCCGGCACGACCGGGGTTGAAGGACAATGGTTTGCGTAAGCACGACTGCGATGCGACTGCACGACTGGTGGCGGGAATCGAGGGTGGTATGCCCCGGGCGAAAGGGCACGAATAGGCTGGATCTCGTTGGCCGGCGGTGCCGGCGTGGAAAACGTTGTTGGTCGCGGAGCGGCAGGGGATGTTTTCTGCGGTGCGCCAAAACGACCGCGCTGCGAGCGCGGAATTCAGAATGGAGAAGGTGGAGCTTTTCCGTGTGTTTCTATTTCCCCTTTTCATCGCTGCTGTTTTATCACGAAGCGGCGGCGGAGAAAAACTTACGGTAAGGTTTTCGAGCGGATCGAATGCGGTATTGGCAAAGTCGCAGAGTATTTGCGGTGAGTGTGTTAGGCGAAATGCGAAACGGTTGCGTTTTTCGATGGTGTTCCCGGTCGCGAAGCGACGACCGAAAATAGCCCGGCGTTTCAACGCCGGGATCAGTTCCGGATTGCATAAGTCCCGGAGGGACGGCTGAATGGGGCCGCATGTCTTACATTGCTTCCTATTTTCATTGTGTTTTCAGCACGAAGGAACGTGAAAGGATCATCACGCCCGACCTGCAAGAAAGGTTGTGGCCATTCATCGGTGGCATCGCGCGCACAAACAAGATGAAGGCGCTTGAAATCGGTGGCGTGGCGGATCATGTGCATGTGTTGCTTTCTCTGCCGTCCACGATGGCCATTTCAAAAGCGGTGCAGTTGATCAAAGGCGGATCATCGAAATGGATTCATGAGGGTTTTCCCGAACAACGGTTGTTTTCATGGCAGGAGAAATATGGCGCGTTCAGTGTGAGCGTTTCTCAATTGGATGTGGTGATTGATTATATTAGAAATCAGCCGGAGCATCACCGAACGAAAACGTTTCAGGAGGAGTTTTTGGAATTGTTAAAGAAGCATCGCGTGGAATTTGATGAACGTTATTTGTGGGGGTGAGTTTGGGCGTCGGTCATCCCGAAGGGATGTTTGGAAATAGCCCGGCGATTTATCGCCGGGTGGGGCGGGGAATGTTCAAGTTCCGGAGGAATGGTTGAGTTTTTCCGGGACGTCAGCCGTCCCTGCGGGACTCGGGGTGGTGATGTCTGAACCCGGCGTTGAAACGCCGGGTTATTGTCGGTCGTCGCTTCGCGACTGCTTTCGCACCGCTTGCGCCTCCCCCTTCATTCCGCTACCGTCTTCGGCTGAATTTTAACCAGACCAACTCATGGCGTATTTAAACGACAATTATTTAAAGCTCAAAGCCGGTTACTTGTTTCCTGAAATCGGGCGTCGCGTCAAAGCGTTTTGCGATGCCAATCCCGAGGCGGCCAAGCGTCTCATTCGCTGCGGCATCGGGGATGTCACCGAACCGTTGCCGGCGGCGGCGGTCGCGGCCATGCACAAGGCGGTGGATGAAATGGGCGCGCGCGAAACGTTCAAAGGCTATGGCCCGGAGCAGGGTTATGAATGGTTGCGCCATGCCATCGCGGAGAATGATTTCCGCGCGCGCGGCTGCGAGGTGGCCGATGATGAGGTGTTTGTCAGCGACGGCGCGAAGTGCGATACGGGCAACATTCTCGATATCCTCGGGGCGAAAAATAAAATCGCGGTGAGCGATCCGGTGTATCCCGTTTACGTGGATACGAACGTGATGGCGGGCCACACGGGCGAGGCGAATGAAGCGGGCGCGTATGCGAAGCTGGTGTATTTGCCGTGCAAGCCGAGCAACGGGTTCATTCCCGTGCCGCCGAAAAAGCATGTGGATGTGATTTATCTGTGCTCGCCGAACAACCCGACGGGGGCGGTCGCCACGCGGGAGCAGCTCGAGGCGTGGGTGAAGTATGCGCTCGAACATAAGTCGGTGATTTTGTTCGATGCGGCGTACGAGGTTTACATCCAGGACCCGGCGGTGCCGCATTCGATTTACGAAATTCCCGGCGCGCGCGATTGCGCGATCGAGTTTCGCAGCTTTTCCAAGAACGGCGGATTCACGGGCACGCGTTGCGCGTATACCGTCGTGCCGAAATCGTTGAACGCGCAGACGAAGACGGGCGAATTCAGGCCGCTGCATCCATTGTGGAATCGCCGCATGACGACGAAGTTCAACGGCGTGTCTTACGTGATTCAACGCGCGGCGGAAGCGCTGTATTCGCCGGAGGGCAAGGCGCAGGTGAAGGCGTTGGTGGAGCATTATCTCGGTAACGCGAAGGTGTTGCGTGATGGCGCGAAGAAGGCGGGCCTGAAAGTTTTTGGCGGCGTGAATGCGCCGTACATTTGGGTGCGCACTCCGCAAGGTGTCACGAGCTGGCAGGCGTTCGATAAAATTCTCAATGATGCAAACGTGGTAATCACACCCGGCAGCGGTTTCGGTTCGAAGGGCGAAGGGTATTTTCGCATCAGCGCCTTCAACAGCCGCGCGAACGCCGAAGAG
>DASZPR010000448.1:0-2151 GCA_035550235.1 Verrucomicrobiia bacterium
CTTGCCGCAACAACCGGACCAGTTCCTCGGGCAAATTCATGCGTTCCGTTTGATGTGACATCCGTCGGATGAACGTGCCAAGGAATGGATAATGGGGAAAGCTCCAAATCCCAAGCGCCAAGCTCCAGAGAAATTCCGAAGGACCAAGCTCCAATACCTCCCGGAAAGATGAATCGGAATTGAAGTTTGGAGATTCTCTGGTGCCTGGATGTTGGATCTTGGAGCTTTAACGTCCCTTCAACTTCAGCACCACGATTGCGTGCGCTGGAACCGTGTAGGTGAATTCAGGCTGCACATTCGCCACTGTGGTCGTAACGGGAACAACCTTTTTCGGTTGAGTGATGGAATTCGTGTCGTCGGGATTTCCCGCGAGCGTGATCGCGGTGCCTTTGGACGCAAGCGAAGTGACCCCATTGATGTGGATGCTCACTGCCTGCTCGGTATCCTGCGGGTTGATGAGCTTGATGAACAATTCACCCGTGCGACTGTCGCGAGTTGCCGAACCTTGAAGGCCTATATTTTCGCCCGCCAGCGATAGAATTTGATCGCCTACATTCCGACTGAACATCTCAATCGCGTAGTAACTCGGCGAGCCATAGGACGAAATCGCGTCATAGCCGATAAGATTCGGCCGCCACTGACGCGCGCCCGGGTTCACGTTCACCAGCATTGGCGCGTAGCATTGCATTTTGATGAGATCGGAATTGCGCTCCATCGCGGTCATGAACGCGGCATCACCGATCGCGGCTTTCAAGTTCGGTGTCGGAGCCTCATTGCGCGAGCGATTGTCCCACGGCACGAAGGGGGTTTCATAGGCAGCCCATTCGCCGACGAAAATCTCCGGCCCCTGGCGATCATACTGATGCGCGTAATCCGGCGACATGTGAATGAATTCATTAGCCGAGCGATAGTAATGTTCGTCGGTCATGTCCGGTTGCATGCTGTGCACACGCATCGCCTCGGGCTGATCATTACCGATGGTGGAAATCAGTTTGAGTTGCGGATACTTCGCCTTGATCGCTTTATAGAACTGTACATAACGCGCATCGTAACTCTTCGATTTGTCGAACCAATCTTCGTTGCCTACTTCAACATACTTCAGCGGAAACGGTGCGGGATGGCCGTCTTTGATGCGCCGCGCGCCCCACGTCGTCTTCGCGTCGCCGGTCACATATTCAATCTCGTCCAACGCGTCCTGAACGAACGGCTCAAGGTCGGCGCCCGGATTCACGTGCATGCCTTTGAGGGAATAACCGGCGTAAACGGCCAGCACCGGTTCCGCTTTCATGTCCTCGCACCATTCGAGAAATTCCAAAAGGCCGAGGCCGTCCGTCGAACGATAGCCCCACGGACACGGATGACCCGGACGTTGTTCGATCGGCCCGATGGTTTTCTTCCAATCAAAGCGGGTTTCGATCGTGTCGCCCTCGACATAATTGCCGCCGGGAAACCGCAGAAATTTGGGATTCATATCAACCATCATTTGCATGAGATCTTTGCGCAGGCCATTCGGGCGATTGTTCCAGGTTGGCGGGAACAATGAAACCAGGCCCAGCCAGACCGTTCCAGGGCGGTCCATCGTGATGGCGAAATGAGCCTTGGTCGTGGGCGCCACACTGCCCGTTTTGAGCGTCACTTCAAATTTTTTCCAGGCTGTCGTTAGTTTGGAAAATTTTTCTGACGCGTACACTTTGCCGTCATCGCCAACAATGGAAACCGTAACGGGTCCAGAAAAATTGCCGGCCGCCCGCGCCAGGATTGATGCGCGATATTTCGTAGACGGATTTACCGGGATGCCCCAATAACCGCTGTTGGCCACACCTGCCGCCTGGTCCTTCGCGGCTTTCGTCACCGTCAACCGCAGGCTGGTCGTGAGCTGGTCATTGAACGAATTAGTGGTATCGAGCGCGATGCTCGCCTCGGCGCCATTACCACTGACGACCGACCAATGCATTGGAATTTTATTGTCGTCGCGAAAATTCCGGTTGCGAATCAACTCGGCGTAGAGCCCGCCATCATAGCTGTGGTTGATTTCCTCAGTCATCAGGCCGTACAACCTCGGGCTCACTTGCCCGGCGGAGCGGCTGGCGTCCACGGTAAACGTGGGGGCGGCGGAACACGTAAACGCGGCGATCGTGCTGAGGATGAATG
>DASZPR010000449.1:0-4013 GCA_035550235.1 Verrucomicrobiia bacterium
CGACCAGCATTTCGACGGGCATGTTGGTGGCAACGAGTTCGAGACCGAACCGACCCAATTGGTCTCGGAACGACTGCAGGAGAGCCTCGCCTTGAAGGTTGTAATAATCCACTTGAAACGTCAGATCGTAGTGGCTGGCCAATCCACCCGGTTCAACCACCGGCTGATGGAAATAATTCTCCAACTGGCTCGCGACTTCTTTGAGTGTTTGGTTTTGGAGTTTCAGCCGCATGGGTTCGTTGGCGTTGCCCTGGCCGCTGACACCCGGTGGTCCACCCCGCGAGACCCACGGGTTTAACCTTGTCGGATCTTTAACCACCAGTTGCAATGCATCGGCCTCGCGCATTTCCGTGTGTGCAACCAGGCCGAATTGCCTCTGAATTTCCCGTCGCAACGCAGGTTCGTTTTGGCCTGGAGGCAGCGTTTCCATCACGTCGAAACTACCGCTTGGCGGCTCGGTGGAAAACACGACTCGCCACGGTCCGACTTTATATGCCCCCGTAACTAAATACTTGCCGGGAAGATTAACGTCAAAACCGTGGCCGATGCGGGCGTCCGTCCAAAATCCACTGCTTCTTGCTGTCGGGTAGCGAGTGTGGCGGACGATCAACCCGGGCGGCGCGGAGATAAGCGCAGCCATCGGGCTTGTGCCGGCGGCCTGCTGCGCCCAAATCTGTTCAAAAATCGCATTGTCGTGCGAAGACTTGATTTCCTTCATCGCCACCCTCGTCGTTCCGGCGGCCAGCAGCACACCCGCACTCACCACGATTGTCGTTTTCGCCTTCGTCCATGCCATAATTTTCGATGCTCCTTTGATAATAGTTAAGGTGGATGTAGAAGCCGCCGCGCCCTTGGCCACAGCCATGGCGGTCACAGTTTTTGCCAATGTCATCGGCGCCGCGTGGATGGAATTAGCTGACAGTTCTTTGGCAATAATGGCCGTCGTCGACCTCATCCCGCGTTTACTGAAATATTGGTGCAGCTTTTCCAGCGCACGAAGCACCCGTTTTTGCGCCGCCGCTTCCGTGACCTTCAAGGCAGCCGCGACCTCGCCCAGATTCTTTTCTTTGAAAAACCGCAGAATGACGGCGTCCCGATCCTTTTTGCCCAACCGCGCCATGGCCTCATCCAGCAACGGAGACATCTGAGTCCAGACTGAAGGCCTATTGGATTCGTCGAGAGTGGATTGCATATAAGCCTCCTGTTCACGCCATTGACGCCGCCGTTCTCCACGCAGAAAACTTGATGAGGTCAGTCGTGTTGTTTCGTAAAGCCAGCCTTCCAGAACGGTGTCCGGGCGCAAACCGGCGGCTTTGCGGGAGAGAATAATAAAGACCGCCTGCGTGATTTCTTCGGCTTGCGCGGCGTTCCCGACGTACCGGAGCGCAGCCGAATAAACCAGGTTAATATGCCGCCGAACCAGTGTGGCGAACGCTTCTTCCGAGCCTTGCTGGAGGTAAGTCCGCACCAATTCCATGTCGCTCACATCGGTCATCTGGTTATTAAAGGCCGATGGACGCGAAAATCAGACATTTATTTTTAATTCTGTCTGCCGAAAAAAGGTCGGACCAGGGACGGAGCTTAAGCTTCCTCCACAGAAGTTAGAGTCGAGGTCACGGGAACGCGATTACAAGCCTTCCACCATGGAAACATTGCAAACCAATGGAACCTCCAAATTTTCCTTGCCTCCCCGTCGGATTTTGGTAGCACTATTTTTATCGATTTTCCGACATCAAAAAACACTCTATGAACAAATTCATCAAATCCGTCCTCATTGGCTTGATGGCAATCGCCGTGGTCGGAACACCCCTCGCACTCCACGCCCAGGCAACGAACGCGCCTGCGCCCGGCAAAAAAGCAGCCAAAAGAACCGCCAATCAGGTCATTCCCTTCCGCGGCAAAGTCAAAGCCATCGACAACAGCGCCAAGACCCTCTCCGTCGGCAACGAAACTTTTCAAATCACCTCTGAAACCAAAATCATCAAGCTCGGCAAACCCGCCACTCTCTCGGATGGCGTGGTGGACGAACCCGTAGCCGGAGCTTACCACAAAGACGCGGATGGAAAATTGAATGCCGTGAGCGTCCGTTTCGGCCCCAAGCCCATCATGGAGTCCGGCACCACCAAGACGAACAAGCCTTAAGAAGAGTCCAATAACCTAAACGAACAAAGGCAGACCTCCGGGTCTGCCTTTTTTTTATAAATTTTTCCCACCGCCCCATTACCCACAACCCACCCTCACTGGATGTTGGTTGTTCGATGTTGGATGTTGGATGTTGGATGTTTAAAATCCTATCTCCGCCACCAACTCGTCTTCTTCGGCGATGGCTTCGGCGCATCGGTTTGACTCATATGAATCAGTAACTGGCTGCGCGCAAAAAACAACGCACTGGAAAATTCATCGTAGCTGAGAAACCTTTCCTGCGGCTTCTTGGCCAGCACCTTCACCAAGGCATCACTCGTCGCCTGCGTGATCTCCGGCACCACCTCATTCGGCGGCGTCAACGGCGTGTGCACATGCGCCGCCACCACCGCCTCCACCGTTGCCGCATCAAACGGCACGTGCCCCGTAATCGCGTGATACAACGTGCAACCCAGGCTGTACATGTCCGAAAGAAACGTCTCCTTCTCGCGCTGAATTTTTTCCGGCGCCACGTAATATGGCGTGCCGTGCGTCTCCGTCAGCGACTCCGGCTCAAAATCCACACCGCGCGCCAAACCAAAATCAATCAGCTTCGGCTCATGATCCGCATCGAACAAAATATTTCCCGGCTTGATATCGCGATGCAGAAAATTGTGTTTCAACGCCATGTCCAACGCCAAACACATCTTGTAGCCGATATCCAACACTTCGAGTTCAGCCACGCGCCCCTGCTTCTCAATGCGGTTGTCCAGGCTGCCACGATCGGCCAATTCCATTACCAGGTACTTCTGTCCCTCACCTTCATCAAACGTATAAATATGAATGATGTTCGTGTGGTTCAATGACGCGCACGCGCGCGCTTCGCGATAGAAATTTTCCAATGCCTCGGGATCATTGAGCAACTCCTTCTTCATCAACTTCACTGCCACTAGGCGTTGCAGCACTGTGTCGTAAGAACGATACACCGTGCCCATGCCGCCGGACGCAATCACACTGCGCAGCTCAAACTGCCGCAGCATCATCGGCATCATGATTGGGTTGCCGCACTTGCTGCAGGGAACTGTGGCGAGGGGTGGAAGGTCTCCGGGGATGAACACCTTCGTATCACAACAACCGCAGGTGACCATCTTCAATGAGGGCTTATCGCTCATCTCTGACCCAGTGTAGCATATCTGCCCCTCGGTCGACAAGTTTGTTACGGCGCTAACTACGGCGGGAGTCAATGAGGTTGAATCCATGATTAGATCGGTTACATCTCTGTTCTGATTACATCATTCCGAGCCGGTACATACACAGCATGTTACCAAAAAGAAATGGAAAATTTCTTTGACAATGACCCGAAAATGCCCTTTCATTAGCAATGTAAGATAATGACAAACACGATGAAAACGCAGCAATGCACGCAGCCGGTCAATGGGCGCACGTCCATTTGGCACGCTTGCTCCCTGCCGCTTGGCATCGTGGGTGGAATTTTCTAAACGATAACAACAAATTTCCGAAAAACCCGCGATTGCTAAAACAATCGCGTGTATTTTATTTGGAATAAACCCATCCAGGCTCGCGTCGGGAAAAACAAAGAAAACGAATAGAGAAAGAAAACATGAAAACAAACGATAGATATAGATACAGAAAGGTCCCGACCAGGTTCGGGCCCGAAACACGCTTCGAAGTGAAGCCGGTCCCGCCCGCGCCGTTCCGGGCGACTCAAGAGACCGAACTCGAACGCCTCAAAAACCGGTTGCTCGTCAAGCTCTTGAATGATCTCGACGTGCCGGAAATGAACCCCCTCGTGCGGCGCGCCGCCAACGAAGCCGCAGCCTTGGCCTGGGTCACCCCCTATCCATTGCTCACGTTCCCCGAGTTATTTGAGG
>DASZPR010000450.1:0-4339 GCA_035550235.1 Verrucomicrobiia bacterium
ACTGGTATCCGGCTGCCGAATCGGTGGGAGTTGCGTTGATATGGTTTGTGTCCTTTAACGGAGGGCCGACGAAGAAGAATTGGATTCTCACCGGGCAGCATCGGTTTCGCATGGTTGGCCAAGCGCGGAGCCGGCAGGCGATGCGTGAAGTTTAATCAACACATCGAATACTCGGGTTAACAACCTTGGCTGGCTGCGGTCTGTTATTGTCAATTTGCGTTAACCACCTACTGCCAAAAAGTTTTTGTGAACGCGATGAAGTCGGCGCGGGCCTGGGCGGCCTTGAAATCATCAAAGCTGGGCTGATTCCTGGGAGAGGAAACATCCAACATCGAACACCCGACATCCAACACCGAATTTTGAGAATGGCTTGCGAGGACGCTCGCCCCACCACCCTCTTCACAATCGACACCCGTCCCTTGGCACTTTGTTTCGTGATTCATGCAGGGAAGGATGACGGAGGGGGGAGGACATTCGTGGTCTAACCCGATTTTATTTGCTTTTACGCGATCGTGGGAGAATTCCAGATTAATCATTTACTGCTGCTTTTGGGTTTGCATACCAATATTCACAGGCAAACCCCATCGCTGCTCCGCTTCGCGGGATTAAAAAGCGGTGTCGCCGCTGCGCTCTGCCACCGCACTACAAAATGAAGCGTGGTTTCAAGATAAGGTCAAGATGCACCCGGCCACCCGCTACATTCGTAGATTGCAATAGGGAATGGGTCCGCATCATATTTGATGCATGGATGTGTCCAGATTTTCGCTCGCTTTTCAGGCGTTGTATTGCAACCCGGCGGTGTTTGCTTCTTTTAGCAGTTTTCATCCGATCAGCTTTACGCGGGTGCTGCCATTCCGAGCGGATGATGCCGTGATGGATAATCATCAACTGCTGACGGCTGAAGAGGCGTTTCTGGCCGCGCCTTCTGACGAGACGCGGTTGCGTGTCGTGGAGGCGTTTGCTCGGTGCGGGCTGCTTCCGGAGGAGGATGCTGCGAATCTCAAGCCGGTGATTGATTTCTTTGGTGCAGATTTTTTTGAGTTGATGGGGGATGTCTACGCGAATGCGCGGATGTTTCGCTGCGCGCTGCGATGGCATCGTGAGTTAATTCAGCATTTGGAGCGCAATGGGAATGCTGCGTTTCGCGCGGATTACGAGGATGTGTATGCGAGCGCGGGTTATTGCTTGTGTGCGCTTGGTTTGTTCGAGGAGGCGATTGCGTGGTCAAAGGCATGCATCGGGCCGCGGCAGATGGCGGATACGGTTTCGCGGGCGCTCATCGCGTACGAGGCGGAACCGGGCGGCGGAGCCCTGCAGATGATTCAACGGGCGGGTCCGCGGGTGCGTTATACGGTCAGTGCGTTCGACGCGGCATTCACGAGCCAAAGCACGCCGCGTCTCAAAGCGGCGATGAAGGCGGTGGCGCCGTTTCATGAAGTCTATATGGATTGGGTGACTCCGGAGTGGAAGGGGCCGGAGCCGTTGCCGGAAGGTTACCCGTTTCAACCGGAATTCGATGCCACCACCTTGGTGCGTCACCGAATGAATTTAATCTTCGCGACGTGCGGGCGCGCGGATGCGTTAATGGCACAAGGTTTTCAAGAGGAAGCGAAGCGTTTGTTAAACGAAGCCGCGATGATGGAGCCAGAGGCGGAGTGTCTGAAGGAAAGAATCCGCTCGTTGCCATTATGGCTTGATTATAATTAACAAAAAAATAGCGACGGTCATAGACCGCCGCTACAGCCGTTCAGTAGGTCGGCAAAGACTTGGTGTAATCGATGGCGACATCCTGGCCGACCGCTTCCACGTGGCCGTCAGCGAAGCAGGTGTTGCTCACTTTTCTGCCGTGGCGAACGCTCAGGAAATTGTGCGGCGTGGTGTAGGGCGGGCTGGTGCCGAACGGTTCCCAGCGGCCGGATTGCACCACCCACGTGGAGCCGAGCGCTACTTCCTGCGCCGGTTCGTCAGAGGGATTCAGGGTCGTCACTGGTTCCACCGCCATCATTTTGGTGGAGGGACTTTTGACGTTTGCCGATTTCGAATACCAAGCCTTATTGTTTTGATCAATGATGGTCAACAAGCCGGGGCTGGTGGTGCCGTTGATGTTGTAGCTGGTGAATTCGTAGCTGTAAAAATAGGGCAGACCATTTTGCGCGTAGGTGACGCGATCTTTGTCGTCGGTGTCCGCCGGGCAGCGGAACATGTTCGTGGAGGCGCCGGTGCCGAGCATGCGAATGACGGGGCTTTTATCTAGGGTCATGTATACGCCATTCAGGGTGGGTATGCTGGCGCCGACCCGCCAATAAATCCAATCTTCCAAATGCGGGCCGTAGGTGCCGTTCGAAGCGGCGCCGGCGTAGATGTCGTTGTTGTCGCCGAGGTAAAGAATCATGCCGAGCCCGAGTTGCTTGATGCTGTTCATGCAGAAGGTTTGTTGGGCCTTCTTTTTCGCTTTGGCGAGCGCGGGCAGGAGCATGGCGGCAAGAATCGCGATGATGGCGATCACGACCAGCAGTTCGATCAGGGTGAACGCCTGGGGGGAGGGCTTCACGGGTTTGGTCTTCATAAATTAATTGGGGATTTTTCGGCCCGGACATTAATCGTCGTCGATAACACAATACGCAGGCTTTGCAGTGGGTCGCAATCGAACAAAGATACGACGTGCGTCGGGAAGCACAGTGGGCGGATGGACGATGAACAAAGTAGCGGAATAGCGGGATTTAGGCGTGTACAAGATGGGTTGACGGGTGGAGATCTTAAAGCATCGTTGATTCACAACGATTTACGAATCGGTTCAGTTTTTTTGGGAATTGGCGCGGCGATTTTGAGGTTTTGAAATGCAGGAAGCCCCCGGAGTGCCTTCCCCCCGGGAGAGCCCGGGGGATTTTCCAGAACTAAACCGGCTATGCATTTTTCGCCCGAGGTCTATGATGTGGCCATGTTCTTCAGGAAAAAGAGAGCGGCGGAATTTGTGCCGGTGATATTGCCTGATCCGATGCAGGGGGCGGGCGTGATGCCGGCGGGCACGGAAGAAACAATGTCGCCGCGCAAAAAGGTCCTCGTTGTGGACGACGACTCGGTCGTGGCCAAGACGCTTTGGCTCACGTTGAACTCGCGCGGTTACCAGGTGCTTTGCGCGGCGGATGCTGCCCAGGCCATCAAGATGATGCGGGAACAAAATCCGGACGTGATGCTGGTGGATGTGGGTTTGCCGCCGGATATCGCGATGGGCGGTGCGAATCTGACAGATGGATTTCAGGTAACCCGATGGCTGCAGCTTGCGAATACCAGGAAAATTCCGTCGATTATAATTAGTGGTTCGGATAAGCCGGCATATCGACGCCAGGCCGCAGCCGTCGGGGCCGACGGTTTCCTGCCCAAACCCATCAACGAAAATGCGCTGGTGGATTCAATCGAATGCGCGCTGGCGCATCCGGCGCCGGTCGCCGAGGGATTTGCGACGTTCAAAATGGCGGCGAGTTCTTTTGCGGACTAGAAAGTGCTGAGGTTGTTGTGTGGACGCGCGGCCTGGGGAGGCAGCGCGTTTTTTTGTACGGACGTGTGTTACACCGTGACCCGGCGCAGGCCGTCGAGCCAATGGCGCAGGCTGAGGATTGGATGTTCCCAGAGCATGCGTGGACCGGCGTAGCGCATTACGGTGCGGACCTGTTCCCGGCGATTTTTTTGATAACAATGCACGGGGCATTTGGCACAGGTGGGTTTCTCGGTTCCAAAACGGCAGCGGTCCAAGCGCAGGCTCGCGTAATCCAGCAGGCCTTTGCATTCGGGGCACAAGCCGCCTTCGTGATGATCGCGGCAGTAGAGCCGGACCATGGTTTCGATGGTGCGCCATTCGCGGGCGAGGCGTTCACTGGATTTGCGCGCGGTGGCCGAGCTGGTGATTGGCAGCGTGTGAGTTGCGGTATTCATGGTTGGCTCACTTTCCGGGTTGGGCGAGCGGTTCGATGGTGTCGAGGCTTTCATTGGTGCGTTCCTTGAAGGACCAACCGGTTTGCAAACCGAGGACGAACCAGGCGAGCGCCAGCGCACCGAGGGCGAAGATGGTATCGCCGATGACGCGCAACCAACGCAATTTGTCCATGAGGGGCGTTTGGAGAAATTCCGCGGAGCGCGCGTACCACATGCCGTGTTCGACGCTGGCCCAGGTTTGCAGCAGGCCGACCGGCAACAGGCTGACGAGAACCATGAGCGCGAGGCCGATGTTCATTGACCAGAAACTGAAGGCGAGGGTTTTTGATTTCCAGGCGTCGCGGCGAGTCAGTCCGCGGAGGCAAAAGAGCATCAGGCCGATGCCGAGCATGCCGTAGACGCCGAAGAG
>DASZPR010000451.1:0-9953 GCA_035550235.1 Verrucomicrobiia bacterium
GAACGGGTCAAAACCTACGTCGAACGCATCAGCAGCGCGGCAAACCGGCTCGACCAGTTAATCCAGGACGTGCTCACGTACAGCCGTGTCGTTCGGGGCGATATTCCCCTGGGCCCGCTGAACACGGATAAGCTCCTGCGCGAGATCATCGAATCCTATCCGAATCTCCAGCGGCCAGACATACACATTGAAATTGCCAAACCGTTGCCGGTGGTCCGCGGGAACGCGGCAGCGTTGACGCAGGTGTTTTCCAACCTGCTCGGCAACGCGGTGAAATTCGTCGCGCCGAATAAGCCACCGCGGATAAAAATCCATGCCGAACCGGCACCCGACGGCAATCACAGCGTGCGGTTTTGGTTCGAGGACAACGGAATTGGCATCGAACCGGAATCGGCCCAGCGCATTTTTCAAATGTTCCAGCGATTGAATCGCGCCGAACTATTCGAAGGGACGGGCGTGGGACTGGCGATCGTGCGCAAAGCGGTGGAACGCATGGGCGGGAGCGTGGGGGTGGAATCCGAGGCCGGGCACGGCAGCCGTTTCTGGGTGGAACTGAAAACGATATGACTGCGCCCCTCATTTTGCTGGCCGAGGATGACACCAATGACGTGTACTTTTTCCAGCGCGCGGTGAAGAAACTGGCGATTCCCAACCCGGTGCACATTGCCCGCGATGGCAAGGAAGCGGTCGCCTATTTGAACGGCGAGGGTGAATTTGCCGACCGGGAAAAATATCCGTTGCCCGGTCTCATCGTCCTGGATTTGAACATGCCGCGGCAAAATGGTTTTGAAATTCTGAAATGGCTTCGGCAAACGCCCCCGCTGGACCAGTTGCCGGCGGTGATTCTCACGTCATCGCAGGCGCAAAGAGACATTCAGCAGGCGCTGGAACTGGGGGCGAAGCAGTATTATGTGAAGCCCAGCACTCCCAGCAAGCTGCCTGAACTGTTGAAGGTGATGATGACTTATTGCCGTTGAGGAGAATGCCGGACGTTAATGCCGGCATTTGAACCGTTATTTGACTGGGAAACATACGATTTTGTGACGGGGAGAACCGGCGAGATTGAAACGCAGTCAAATCCGAGACCGACACATGAGGATCCTTCGTGGAAATGGTTGCCGCAAGCGCCGCCACGCGGCGAAACGCCGCGCTACGAAATTCCGCAGCGGGCATTTTGAGAGCATCCCACCGCCTTCGGCGCGCGGCTTAAAATTCTCTCCGACTACTGCACGCCGACGCGGTAGAAATATGGCCCGGTGTTGGTGGCGGTTGTGTCCAGGTAGCTCGTCGTGCCAGACGAACCAGGAACGTTTGTTTGAATGGTCGAAAACGCGTTTTTGGTCAGGTTGGCGGCGCGTTGGATGAAATAGTTTTTACCAAACACACTGTTCCACGTCACCACCATGCCCGAGGTGTTGGTCGAGGGCGACGGAGGCATCATTTGCAAAAACGACAGCGCGTTGGTCGGGTCCGTGCCGGCAATCCATTCCTTCCAATTGTTCATGCCGTCGCCATCGGGATCCAGGAAATCCGCGGAGCCATCGGTCGGCAGTCCGTAGTGCTGCGCCCACGCGTACGAGAGCAGCGATGTCGCGCCCTGGAATTCGTAAGCGCCCATGTCCACCGTGCCGGCGTTCACGCGGGGATTGTTGTCCAGATCGCCTCCGACCGGCGTGAATAAATTGTTGCCTGAATTGATGCACGGGGAAGCCGCTTGCAGCCGGAAATTATTCGTGGCCGGAAAGACAAACAGCGGCGCGTTGGTGATGTTGCCCACGCCGTCCGCCGGCAGCGGGAACGTGCAACAATTCGTGAGCGTGGAATTGGAAAAATTGGTGCCGTCGGGCGTCGGGTTGCCGTAAACGATTGAGTTATACACGAGGCAGCCATCGACCGCGCCGCCTTCCAGCGTGGTCAGATTGCTGACGACGGTGCAATTATACAACGTGCTCGCCGAGGCACCCGCGGAAGTGGAGGATCTGTTCCGGTCCAAAAGGCAATTATAGAGCGTGGAATTGTCGGCGCCACCGCCGAGGCCCGGAACTTCGCCATCGAAAGTGAAATTGGTTTCCAGGATGCATCGGATCAGCGTTGAGTAGCCGGCGCCCGCTCCGTAAGTGGCGGAGTTGCCGGAGATAATGCAGTTGTACGCCGTGGAACCAAAAACGCCGGCGCCCTGTTCGCCGGTGTTGAGCGCGACGATGCAATTGGTCAACTGACAATTGTCCGCGCCCGCAGCGTAGAGCCCCGGGTTTGAGAGCATGACGCAGTCGTTGAGGACCGATGACTCCGCGCCAGCGCCCGCCACGGCGTTGTTCGTGACGAGCAGACAACGAGTCAAGGTGCTGCCGTAAGCGCCGCCGCCGGAGGTGGTCCAGTAGAGCGGCGGATAACTGACGACGTTGTTGGTCAACAGGCAATCGGTGAGTGCCGAATTATAAACGCCGCCACCGGAGAAAAACGCGAAGTTCGTGGAGAACGTACAATTGCTCAGTATGCAGAAAGACGCACCGCCGCCGCTAGAGGCAGAATTCTGAAGGAACAACGTATTGAACGCCGTGGCCTGATAAACGCCTCCCGCCGATTGATTGGCGATATTGCCGCCAATGACGCATCCCAACAACATGCTGTTGGTGGATTCAGACCAAACGCCGGCACCGCTTTGTTCCTGGACGGTGTCGCCGTCGGCCCGGGTCGCGCAATTCGTGACGGTGAACCCAAGGAGTTCGCCGCCGCCTGCCAGATAAACACCGCGCACGGCGCTGTCGCTGGCGGGGCCACTGCCCTGGATCACGGTGGACTCGGCGCCATTCACGCTTTCCAAAGCCATCGGTTTGATCACGGCCACGCGGTTGGTCAATGCGCCGAAGACCACGCGCCCGCCCGACTGGTAGACTCCATTGGTCACGAGAATGACATCGCCTTCCGCGGCGGCATCGATGGCGTCCTGGATGTTCACCGCGGCAGTGGCCCAACTGGTGTAGGGCGCAATCGCACCCTGGCTGTTCAGGTCGACAAAATGCATCGCCTGGAATTCATACGCGCCCAAATCGATGGTGCCGCCGGTGATGCGCGGGTTTTGGCTCAGATCCAGGTTGGAAGAGGCAAACGAATTGTGGCCCGCATCGATGCACGGCGAGCCGAGGTATAAATGATAGTCGTTGTTCGTCGGAAAAACGAAATGCGGGTCGCCCGAAATATTTCCCGCTGTCCCAATCAAGCCGGCGGTGGCGGAACTCGTGGGATAAAAGTCATTGAACTCCACATCCGGACTGCCGCCTTCCATCGCGGGATTGCCGACGACGATGTTGTTAAGGATTTCAGAGCCATCATCGATTCCATTTGCTGAAATTCCCGCCGCGCCGTTGCCGGTGATGGTGTTGTTGAGCAGCCACGGTCCGCGCGAGCCTTGCGGCACCAGCCAATAAACGCCGCGTCCGCCGTTATTGGCGATGACGTTTTGGACGATGTCCGGTGAGGAATAATTGACCATGCCGATGCCATCGCCCACGTTTTCGCGGATGACGTTGTCATAAATCGTTGCGGAGCCGCCTGACCACATGCCAATGCCGCCTCCGTTGCCTTCGATGAGATTGTATTGAATAACAGGCGTCCCGGTGAAAAACAAACTGACGGCTCCATTGGGACAGCCGATGATGCGATTGCCTTGAATCAGCGGCGAGGCCTGGATGTCGCTGCGGCCGGAATCGCAATCGATGCCAATCCCGCAGTTGACGATGATATTGGAAACAACGCAAGGCGCGCCACCGTGAGGAATCGCCACTCCAGTGGTGCAATTGGTTATGGTGAAACCGGTGACCACCGAATTCGAAGATTCTCCGTTGCCAAAAATCACGGCGGGTTGTCCGGTGGGCGCGATGAGGAAGGTTTGGGACGGGCCGCCCTCGCTCGCCAGGTGCGCGCTCTTGCCGTTAAATTGCACTGACTCATTGTAAGTTCCCGGCGCGACCAGGACGGTGTCCACGACAATGAGGCTCGCGGCGTCAATGGCCGATTGGATGGAAGGATAATCGTCCGGCACGTGTAGCGTTTGAGGCGCCGGCAGAGGCGGCGCGAGTTGCGAATGGAACCGGATTTCGCCGTTGAGCGGTGCGGAGCCGCACTCGCAATATTGGGTGTAGGTCATCCACAGGCGATCCAGGTTGCCGCCGCCGTCCGCGTGAATTTCCAAGATTTGAAATTGCCCGCAGATATGCTCACATGCGCGTCCGGCACCGCTGATGTTCATGCCCGGTGAGCTGCCGTTGACCGGGAACGGGGCGACGTTGGTGTAGGCGCCCACCGCCAGCGGCGCCCCGCCGGGCCCGCCGAAAGTCATGCTATAGCCAAACGCCATTACGCGGACATCCTGCTGCGCACCGAAGCTCGAGAACTGCACGGTGAAATCAGCGGTATTGGTGGTGACGTAGGTCTGGCCCTGGCCGACGTAATCACCCGTTTGACTCGCAAAGAGAGCGAGGTTAGGCTGAGCGTTGGCGACAACGGCGACGGACAAAACTCCGGCGACAATGATGGCAATGGATTTGGTCATGGCTCCCCGTGCAATGGAATGCTTGTGTGGAGCTATTTCTACCAGATTTCCGGCAAATGTCGAGATTTCCTGAGCAGAAACCCGGAAGGATTTTGTTTGACCGGCGCCTACGTTAAAACCCTTGAAAACTTCGGTATTGTGATTACAGGTGGTTCCGGATAGACTTTGAATGACTTTGACCCGCTATGAGGGCTTTTTTACCGCCTTCGCCGCGTTCGGCCGAACTCAGGAATAAAACCAAAGGTGATATGTCTGAAGTGCATCTCAAAAAAGGCGAGCCGGTCGATAAAGCTCTGCGCCGGCTGAAAAAGAAACTGGATCGCGAACAAACGCTCGTGCAAGTCCGCCTGCATCGGCGCTTCGAAAAGCCGAGCGCAAAAAAACGCCGGAAGGAAAAAGCGGCGCGTTTTTCCGCGATGCTCAAGGCGCGGTATGCGGATATTTAAGGGCAGAGGGTTTCGCCCTTACAGGGCTACGTTTTCTTGACGATTTTACCCGGGCCTTCAGCCCGGGCTTTAATATAACGGGCTTTCAGCCCTTTACTCGTTTGGTCGCAAGGCAAAAGTTCTCTCCTATCTTTACCCACCTGAGACTCCATTAATGGATTTCTGCAGATAAAGTTTGAGACTCGTGATCTCGTCTCCTACTGGAAACAAGCTTGCGATTACCCGGCTTGTGGAGCGTTGCGGCGGCGGCGCGGGATGCGGATGCGATTGCGGATGTGATGAAATCCCACGAGTTGACGTTTCCGTTCGTCCCACAGACGGAAGGTTAACGATTTGAAGCTGCCGAAGAAGGTCACCGGTTTCACGGTCTGAAACAGCGGCTGCTCCCGGTGGCATTTTTCCAAATGATAATTTGGAATGCGCGGGCTCAAGTGATGGATGTGGTGGTAGCCGATGTTGCCGGAGAACCATTGGAGGATGCGCGGCAATTTGTAGAAGGAACTGCCTTGCAGGGCGGCCTGGACGTAATCCCAATCATCCTGCCGTTCCCAATAGACGCCTTCGAATTGATGCTGCACGTAGAATAGCCAGACGCCCGTGGCGCCGGCGGTGACGAGAATGGTCAGTTGAATGATGAGATACGCTTTGAGGCCGAATTTTGCGATCAGGATGGCGGCGATGGTCCCGAGCGCGAGATTGGTCCAGTAAACCGAATAACGTTCGCGTATAGGCGCTTTGAGTTTGGGGACGCGTTGCTGGAAGACGAAGAGGAAAATGGGCGCGACGACGAACAGGATGAAGGGATTGCGCGCTAGGCGATAGGCGAAGCGTTTCCAACGCGAGGACTCGAGGTATTCCTGCACGGTCAACGTCCAGATATCACCCGTGCCGCGGCGGTCGAGATCGCCTGAGCTGGAGTGGTGGATGGCGTGCTCCCAGCGCCAGTGATAAAACGGCGTGAAGGTGAAGACGCCCGTGATGGCGCCAAAAATGTGATTAGCGGTGTGGGATTTGAAAAAGGAGCCGTGGCCGCAGTCATGAAAAATGATGAATGCGCGCACCAAGATCGCGCCGGCGAGAATCGCGAGCGGGATGGTCAGCCACCAGGAGATTGAGATCGTGAAATACATCAGCACCCAGAGGCCGACGTAGGGGACGAGGGTGTTGACGAGTTGCCAGACGGCGCGAAGGACGGAGGGCTTCTGGTAATGGGCCACGATTTGTTTCCAGTTCGCGGCGTCAGAAGCGCGGTCGCTGCCAGTCAAATTTGAATCATTCATTATAAAACGCTCCCAAAATGATGGGAAGATAATGGAGAATACACCCCATATACAGGTTGGCAATAGGCTTTGGCACAAAAGGCAAAAAATGGTAAATGATTTTATTTTGTAACGCCGGACTCTTCGGAGCTTTTCTCGCCATTTCGATTCCTTCTTTTCATGACCGAGAATCAGATTGAGAACTTGGCGGCGGTAATCATGGTAAACACCCTTCTGCCAAGCGTATTTTAATTCATTTTTAATCTATTATTTCCATGGGTTTTAAGGGCCAAACTCCTGCACTTTCTCTACTCCCAAGTGTTCTAAACAGCGATTAATAGCTTAAAAAGCCCGTCCTGCTCAATTTTCTACACATCACGCTGAAAGAATTTATCCATGCCATAAAAGCGCATGTTTAAATACTTGGAAATACTATGTATTAAAAAGTTATTAACGACGTGGCACTGGCTTTGCTTGGGGACGGCCATGCGTTTTGACCACGTTCCTTTCACTCGAGCCTGCGGTTCGGGCAGGACCATCCATTTCTTTCACGCTCTCCCTTGAGGACTGCAATTCCATAGCAACCCAAACTCAAAAAAACCGTTCATGAAAAAAATCGAAGCGATCATAAAACCGTTCAAGTTGGAAGAAGTGAAGGACGCGCTCAGCGAACTCGGTATCGAGGGCATGACCGTCACCGAAGTCAAAGGCTTCGGCAGGCAAAAAGGGCACACGGAAATCTACCGCGGCAGTGAATATACCGTGGACTTCCTGCCCAAGATCAAACTGGAAATCGTGGCGCCGGACGAGCGCGTGGATTCCGCGATAGCAGCCATCATCAAAGGCGCCAAGACCGGAAAAATCGGCGACGGCAAGGTGTTTGTCTCCGCCATTGAAGATGCCATCCGCATCCGCACCGACGAACGTGGCGACAAGGCTGTTTAACTCTCAACCTACCAACTCATCACCCATGAAAAAACTAATTCCTATTTTGACGATCGCCGCGCTGGCGTTTTTGAGCGCGCCTTCATTGCAGGCGCAAACGACCAATGCGGCGGCCGCTCCTGCTCCCACGCCGACGATTGAGCAACGGCTGGCGGGCATTGAAGCGTATCTAGCGAATACTGATCCGTCCGCGCCGTTGAAGGATAAAGACGGCAAGATTCCGGATGGTTTGACGACGGTGGCCGCGAGCAATTCCGGTCCCGGCCATAACGCGTGGATGATGACCAGCGCGGCACTGGTGTTGTTCATGACGCTGCCCGGCCTGTTCCTTTTCTACGGTGGTCTGGTGCGGCGCAAAAACATCCTGTCGGTCGTGGCGCAATGCTTTGGCCTGGCGGGATTGGTAACGATCCTGTGGGTCGTTTTCGGCTACAGCATGGTGTTTGCGGACGGCAAGGACATCATTGGCGGCATCGTGGGCAATATGAAGTTCGCGATGCTGAAAGATGTGGGCTCCACGCCGAACACGAACTATGCCTACTGGGTTTCGCACAATGTGTTCTCGATGTATCAGTTGATGTTCGCAATCATCACACCCGCACTGATCCTGGGCGCCATCGCGGAACGCATCAAGTTCAGCGCGATGCTGCTTTTCATGACGTTGTGGATGGTGATTGTTTACTTCCCGCTGGCGCACATGGTCTGGGGCGTGAACGGCATGATGAACGGCGTGTGGAATCCGGGCGCGTCGATCAAAGCGATCGACTTCGCGGGCGGCACGGTGGTGCATATGTCCTCGGGTTGGTCAGCCCTGATCTTGTGTATCATCCTCGGCAAGCGCCTGGGTTTCCCGAAGGAACCAATGCCACCGCACAGCATGGTGTTGTGCTCCATCGGTACGGGCATGCTGTGGGTAGGTTGGTACGGATTTAATGCCGGCAGCGCCGTGGCAGCGGACGGCATCGCGGCGAATGCATTCATGACGACGACGATTGCGACCGCGGTGGCTTCGTTCGTGTGGCCGATGATTGAATGGATCGTACGCGGCAAGCCCAGCGTGCTCGGCTTCTGCTCAGGCGCAGTGGCGGGCCTGGTGGTGATTACGCCGGCGTGCGGTTTCGTGACGGCCGGCGGCGCGCTGTTAATTGGCGTGGTCGCGGGTGTGATTCCGTGGTTCTTCTGTTTCAAGGTGAAGCAAATCTTTGGCTACGACGATGCCTTGGATACGTTCGGCGTGCACGCCGTGGGCGGAACGTTGGGTGCATTGTTGACCGGTTTCCTTGCTCGCAATGCAGCGAACGGCAACCTGGCGGCGAACTTGAAGGACAAGGTTACCGATTCATTCTTCCAACCGCTGGTGTTTGAACAGTTCAAGGCGATTGGCGTAACGCTGGTGCTCGCGATCGGGGGCACGGTGGTGATCGCTTACATCGTGAAAGCGGTCCTGGGATTGCGTCCAAGCGAAGAGACTGAAACCGTGGGGCTGGACCTCGCCGAACACGGTGAGGAAGGTTATCACGCGGAAGCTTAACCCTGAGCGGAATCGAGGGAGGTACCGGAGCAGGCGCGGACTTTCGTCCGCGCCTGCTCCCCCGAAAAGATTTAATGAAATTTCAAGGCGTGACTGGGAGGTCACGCCCTTTTTGTTTTAATGACTGGCATTCTTTCGGGGCTCAAGGTAGGGCGCAGCGAAAGGAACGTTGCCGCGGCGCGAATTTGTGTTAGGCTTGCGGTGATGAGACGAACCACCCGCAACTCACGGGACGCGTGGATTTTATTCTGCGTATTGCTCTCCGCTTTCTCGCTGCGCGCCGACCAGTTGCAGATGCTCAACGGCGATCATTATGCGGGCAAAATTATTTCGGTTTCGTCCAATTCGATCGTTTTCGAAAGCGACGTTTTAGGCAAGGTGACGTTGCCGCGCGAGAAAGTTTCCTCGATGAGCCTGGGCCCGAGTACGGCCACGAACGCACCCGTCGCTCCGCGGGTTATTACTCGCGCGACAAATTCGCATGTCAACATCGCGGCGGCCTTGCAGAGCGGCACGAATACGGATTCGATTGAGCAGGTTCGTCAACAAATGCTGGCGGGCGCCAACCCGGCGGCGAGCCAGAAGTATAACGAACTACTGGGCGGGTTGATGAGTGGCAAGCTCAGTGTGAACGACATTCGGAACGAAGCGAAATCGTCGATCGATCAAATTTATAAATTGAAGCAGGAACTGGGGCCGGAGGCGGATTCATCGCTCGATTCCTATCTGGCCATTTTGCAAAATTTCGTCAACGAGGCGGAGCCAGCCGCGCCGGCGAAACCGGCGACACCGGTCTTGCCCAAGGTGCCGGCGGCGCTTGCCGCACCCGCCGGCCCGGCGGCCAGCTTTGGGACAAATTCAGCGGCTTCGCAGGTTAAATAGGTTGTAAGGTTTGCGCGCCCGTTCCCGACAGATATGTTAGAATGAATATGATTGCGAACCGAGTTTTGATTGCTATCGCTGCTGTTACGGGAATCGCTGCTCTTGGCGCGGCGGTCTTTCTGACGCGTCCATCGGAGGCGCAAACCGTGGCTGTGGAAGCAGCCGGAACGAATTCTGTCGATATGAAAAATTTCCAAAAACCGCCCGCCGCCGAGTTGAAGAAGCAATTGACGCCGTTGCAATATGACGTGACGCAGGAGGCGGCGACCGAACCGGCGTTTCACAATACCTACTGGGATAACCACAAGCCGGGTATTTACGTGGACATCGTCTCCGGA
>DASZPR010000452.1:0-5080 GCA_035550235.1 Verrucomicrobiia bacterium
TATTGGTTATAGCGCGGCAGGCAGTAAGAAAATTTTGTGGAGTCTTAAGCGCGGGCAGCCGACGAAGGCGACGTTTAAGGAATTGTGCGCGGCGGTCGCGCCCAAGGAATTTGACCTGCACATCAACCTGAATCTCGGCCAGGCGAGCGCGGTGATGTATGCGGCGGATTTGACGGAGGAATACGTCGATTTCAACAAGGGCGATGTAGGGGATCCGGCGTCGCTGGGCGGCTGAACTTTACAACGTGCCGGCATCGATCTGGTCGAGATAAATAAACTCCGGCGCTTTCACCCCTGCTTCCGCCCTGATTTTGACGAGCTTGGGCGATTCAAAAAATCTTTTCGCATCGTCGATGGATGTCCATTCGGAGAAATGAACTATCTTGTTCGGGTTGTCGTAATACTTCAAAACCTGATACGAACGCTCACCGGCCTCTTTTCGAATTCCCGCCGCGCCGTCGAAAATTTGTTTCCAAGCCGGATAATCCGCGACCTCGTGTATTATCAAAACGCAGGGTAAAGGCACTTTAATTTAGGGCATCACGCTTTGATGCCCGCGTGGGCGAGCACTGCGTGAATGTCGTATTCCGGGGAGCGTGGTTTGCGATCGCGCAGGGCATTCGCGGCATCGTCTTTCACGAACATTTCCTTTTCCGGATTCCACGTGAGCTTGCGGCCGAGTTTCATTGCGATCCAGGCAGTGGCGCAGGCTTGCAGGCTGCGTGCAGCCTGGTCGACCGGCGCGATGGGGTCGTGATTCGCCAGGATGCCCTCGATCCAATTGAAATAATGGTTCGGGCTTGCGGGCCAGCGTTTGGCGTCGGCGGGAAGCGGCGAAAGGATTTTAGGGTCGCTCGTGCGCAGCGGGCCTTTTTTCGGGTCGGTGGGGATATTCGGATCGCTGCTGGTCACGCGCGCGGAGCCGCGGGCGCAAAATACCCAGCCTTCCGTGCCGATAAATTTGAGGCCGTTTTCGAATTTGTTATCGAGAACGATCTGCACGCCATTGGCATATTCCATTTCCACGTGATAGCCTTCATGTACGGTCCAAAGGTCGTTTTTCATGAACTGCGCCGTGGCCGTGATGGTTTGCGGGCCGCTGAGTTCCATGCCCATGCCCCATTGCGCGATGTCGAGATGATGCGCGCCCCAATTGGTGATCATGCCGAGACCGAAATCTTCGGTGGTGATCCAGCCGGGCCGGCCAAAATCTTTCTGCGGATGCACGCGGCCTTCCATGTAAGGCTGTTCAGGTGCGGGCCCGAGCCAATGTTCATAATCCAGATTCGCGGGCACCGGCATGGCTTCGGGCGGTTTGCCGCTTGGTTTGTCGATACCGATGCCGATTTCGATTGTGGTCAGTTTGCCGAGACGGCCATTACGCGCGGCTTCTGATGCCGGGCGAAAGGCGGTGAAGGGATGTTCGGAACGTTGCTGTGAACCGGCTTGCAAAATGACTTTTTTCGCGCGCACGGCAGAGCGCAACGCGATGGATTCCGCGATGGAATACGTCAGCGGTTTTTGGACGTAGATATGTTTGCCGGCAATCGCCGCGCTGCTGGCGACGAGTGCGTGCTGATGATCCGGCACGCTCACGATGACGGCGTCGACATCCGGGCGTGAAAGCACGTCCTGATAATCATGGAACGTGGCCACGCTAACTTCGGATTCGCCTTTTTTCTTGTAGAAATCCGCAATCATTTGCTGCGCGGACGTGAGGCGTTTGCTATCGAGATCGCACACGCCCACGACGCGGACGAGTGGATGAGCCATGGTTCCCTCAACGTCCACGCGGCCCTCGCGGCCACAGCCGATGAGCACGACATTGATGCGCTTGCTGGGCATGTCCGCCGCAAACAGCGAGCGCGGGATGATATTCGGCAACACGGCGAGACCCGCGGTGCCGGCGATGGAAGTCTTTAAAAAATGGCGACGATTCTGGCGTTTCATAGGGGTAAAACGTTAAGGGGATTATTTCGCGTCGAGCACGCGGATTTTGACGTTGCGGAAGGAAACCATGCTGCCGTGTTCCTGCAGGAGAATGTTGCCATCGGGCCATTCGCCAAAATTCGGCACTGCGTGGAATTTGCTTTCGGCGACGAGCTTGCGGAAATCAGCCGAACCACGGTCGTATTCGAGAATTTTTTCGCCGTTCAACCAATGCTCCACGTGCTTGCCCTGGGCGATGATCAAGGCGTGATTCCACTCGCCAATGTAGTTGGGCTTTTTGTCCTTGGACGCCGGAATCAAATCATAGAGTGAACCGAGCGTGCGATCGCCATTGCGGCCAAGTTTGGCGTCGGGATGGCGTTCGTCGTCGAGGACCTGGTATTCCGGCCCGAGCGCGGAACCAACCGCGGCTTTGGCGCCGGTGCCGGTGATAGCGCCGAGGTTGGGTTGCACGAAATATTTGATGCCGCTGTTACAACCGGGTGTGCACTTGAAATCGACCTTGAGCTCAAAATTCGCAAAACGCTCCTTCGTGATGATGTCGCCGCCGTGTTGAGACTCGGCGTTGTTGTTATTTGTGACCATCAATTCGCCGTCGCGAATTTCCCAACCTTCTTCCGGGAAGCCCGGAGCAATCGCGCTCTGCCAACCTTCAGTGGTTTTGCCGTCCCAAAGCAAACGCCAGCCTTCCTTTTTCTCTTCATCGGTCAACACGTTCGCCGGCGGCTCCGGTTTATCGTCCGCCGGAGAGGCGGCCATCATGCGGATATTTTTGAAACGGACTTGCGCGCCATTGGAGGCGGCTTCCTTGCTGTTGTGAACCTGCAGGCCGAAGAATCCGCTCGCAGTCATCGAGTCGTGCATGTCCGCGCGCAGGACGCCATTGAGATACGTTTTGATATGATCACCGATGGCGACGACGCGGAGATGATTCCAATCGTCGGGCTTGGTGATTTTGCGGTTCCATTCGGTAAACGCTTTTCCGTGCGGGCCATTTGGACCGTCATCGGGATCCAGGTAAACACCGCGGCGATGCTCATCGTAGATGCCGCCGGTGAACGTTTTGCCTTTGAGATCGGTATCGATTTCCACCTGGTAACCGTAAACATAGCCTTCGGGCACTTTGACGGTCTTGCCCTTCCAGGGCGTGGAAACCGGCTGGTCCGCATACGCGCTACGGATTTGCAGGCCGGTGTTCACGCGCGGGTCGGCTTTGAAATCCATTTCGAGGATGAAATTGTCGTAGTTTTTCGTGGTGAACAAAAAGCTGTTCGTGCCGTTGCCGGGCGTATGCATGGTGCCGACGATGCAGCCGTCTTCGACGGCGTAGGTGGCATTGCCGGTTTTTTGCGTCCAACCGGTGAGGTCTTTCCCATTGAACAAATCAACCCAGTTTTCTCCGGCGAAGAGTTGTTGGGTGGCGAGTAGGGAGACTGCGAGTAGGGTAGTTTTAACAGTTCGCATAATTTGGAATGAGCGTGTGTTGAAAGGACGAGGGAATTACGTCAAAGGTTTCATGGCGGTGCAAGCTTTTTGGTTGGCGTGAAACAATTCTTTCCTTGCGCGACGACTTGGTTTAATTAAGCAGAAATTAATGAGATGAAAACCCCAGCCTCTACCGCCTTGATCGTCGCGCTCGCCGGATCCATCTTTTCCGCGACCGCACAAACCAACAATTCCATGCCAGACGTCGTTGAACCAGGAGCAAAAGTCGAAAAGCTCGCAGGCGATTTCGGTTTCACCGAAGGCCCGACCTGCGATGCCGAAGGAAATGTTTTTTTCACCGACCAGCCCAATGATCGAATTCTGAAATGGAGCGTCGATGGAAAATTGTCCACGTTCAAACACCCAGCGGGCCGCGCGAACGGAATGTATTTTGACGCGAAGGGAAATCTCATTGCGTGTGCGGATGACAAAACCGCGCTGTGGTCTATCACGCCGGATGGCAAAGAGACGGTGATCCTCCACGAGTTCGACGGCAAGAAACTTTGCGGCCCGAATGATGTGTGGGTGGCCCCCGATGGCGCGATGTATTTGACGGATCCGTTCTATGCGCGTCCATGGTGGGATTACAAGGAGCGCCCGCAGGACGTGGAAGCGGTTTATTATCTTTCGCCGGATCGCAAAACTTTCAAGCGCGTTATCACCGATTACCAGAAGCCGAATGGAATCATTGGCACGCCGGATGGAAAGACGCTTTTCGTGGCGGACATCCAGGGACGTAAGACGTATGGCTATGATATTCAGCCGGACGGCTCACTGACGAACAAGCGGCTGGCCGCCGCCTGCGGCTCGGACGGCATGACGATCGATAACCAGGGAAATCTCTACCTGACCAGCGGCTACGGTGTGCATGTGTTCGACAAATCGGCGAAGGAAATCGGAGTCATTCCCGTGGCCGAAATGCCCGCGAACGTCTGCTTCGGCGGCAAGGACAAAAAGACATTGTTCATCTGCGCGCGCAAGGGCTTCTATTCCGTCCGCATGAAATATCCGGGGGCGAATCAGGCGAAGTAGAATGGTTTTTTGACGGGCACATTATTTTCTCCTGATGCAAGACCTGATTGCCAAAGCCGAGACGCTTCTTGAGGCGCTCCCATATATCCAGAAATTCAGCGGCGCGACTTTCGTCATCAAATATGGCGGGAGTTTCATGGATTCACCCGACGCGAATGTCCGCAACAGCGTGGCGCGCGACATGGTTTTTCTCGAGGCGGTGGAGATCAACCCGGTGGTCGTGCACGGCGGCGGCAAGGCCATCACGCGCGCGATGGAGAAGGCGGGTCTGAAAGCGAATTTCATCCAGGGCCAGCGCGTCACGGATGAGGCGACGGTGCAAATCGTGGACGATGTGCTTTCGCGCGAGATCAATCCGGAAGTGGTCGCGACGATCAATTCGCTCGGTGGCGCGGCGCAGGGTTTTGCCGGCACGGACATTTTCACCTGCCGCAAGATGTGGCTCGATGACAAAGATAATCCCGGAACGAAAATCGACATTGGTTTCGTTGGCGAGGTTATCGGCGTGAACACCGCGCCCTTGCTGAAATGCATTGAGCAAGGCATCACGCCGGTCATCAGCCCGACTGCGCGTGGAGAGGATGGGAAAGTTTATAATTGCAATGCCGACGTG
>DASZPR010000453.1:0-10232 GCA_035550235.1 Verrucomicrobiia bacterium
GCCGCCGCCGGAGCCGACGCCGATGACGAATTCCATGTCGATGCCGGCGCTCCCGCCGCCGACGATGGAAGCGCCGACGAATGCGGCGACTCCTCCTGCTCCGAAAAAGACGACCACGGCCAGGAAAAAGACTGCGCCCAAGAAAACTGTCGCTGCCAAGAAGAAGGCGCCCGAGCCGAAGACGGTGCCGCTGGTTGCGGGGCCGGCGGTGGTGGACGCCAATCATGTGAACATTCGCAGCAAGGCGGGACTCGTGGGCGAAGTGCTGACGCATGTGACGAACGGCGAGCCGGTGACGGTGATTGAAGAAATTCATTTGAAGAAGTCCGGTCCGGATGAGCCGTCCGCGTGGGCTAAGATTTTGTTGCCGCCGGAAACGCATGTTTGGGTGAAGTCCTCGTTGCTCGATTCGAACAATGCGGTGTCGGTGAAGAAGGTTAATTTGCGCGCGGGCCCCGGAGAGAATTATGGCGTGCTGGGCACGGTGAATAAAGGTGACGTGGTGCAGGTGATGGATACGAAAGGCGAATGGACACAGATCCAGGCGCCGACGAATGCGTATGCGTTCATGGCCGCGCAATATTTGAAGCAGGAGGAAGGCGGCACGGGAGCGACCGTGGCGGCGAATCCGACGCCGACGCCGGAGACTCCGATGACGACGACTACGATGCCTGAAATGCCGACGGTGGCTGCGCCTCCGACGGAAGCGGTGACCGGTGGCTCGACGACCGAAGGAGCAACGGCTCCGACGACGGCGATGCCGACGATGCCGGACACGACGATGACGCCGGCGGTTCAAGAACCGCCGCCGCCGCGCATTGTAGAGCATGAAGGTGTGGTGCGTGGGACTTTCAGCATCCAGGCGCCGTCGAAGTATGAATTGGTTGCGCCGGACACGAAGCAGCCGATCAATTATCTCTACACGACCTCGACCAACCTGGACCTGAGCCGTTACAAGGGCATGCACATCATTGTGACGGGCGAGGAAGCGCTGGATCCGCGTTGGAAGAACACGCCGGTTATCACCATCCAAAAGATTCAAGTGCTCGACTGATTCCCGATGAGCGTCGGGAACCTGATCGATGGCAGAGCCGTCTCTGCTCAAATTCTGAGCGAACTTTCGGCGCGTGTGAGCGCGCTGAAAGCTCGCGGTATCAAACCGGGTTTGGCATTCGTGCGCGTGGGCGAGGACCCCGCTTCCAAGGTGTATGTGGGTCGCAAGGAAAAAGCCTGCGCGGAGCTCGGAATGTTTTCCGAGACGCATGTGTTGCCGGAAAACACGAGCGAAGGGGATTTGCTGGCGCTGATTGGCAAATTGAATTCCGATGCGCGTGTGCACGGGATTTTAGTGCAGGCGCCGTTGCCGAAACAGATTCGCGAGGCGGTGGTTTATTCGACGGTGTCGCCCCAAAAGGACGTGGACGGGTTTCATCCGGTGAACGTGGGGAAATTAATGCTGGGCGATCCGACGGGTTTTCGTCCGTGCACTCCGGCGGGGATCCAGGAATTGCTGGCGCGTTCGGGGACGAAAACGTCCGGCGCGGAAGTGGTGGTGCTGGGGCGCGGAAATATTGTGGGCAAGCCGATGGCGGCGATGTTGTGCCAGAAGGATAAGAACGCGAATGCGACGGTGACGATTTGCCATTCGGGCACGCGCGACATCAAGGCGCATTGCTTGCGAGCGGATATATTGATTGCGGCGATCGGGCAGGCGGAGTTTGTGAAGGCTGACATGGTGAAGCCGGGCGCGGTGGTGATCGATGTGGGGGTGAATCGCGTGGAGGGCAAGCTGGTGGGCGATGTGGATTTTAAAAATGTGCAGCCGATTGCCGGGAAGATTACGCCGAATCCGGGCGGGGTGGGTCCGATGACCATTGCGATGTTAATGGCGAATACGGTGCGGGCGGCGGAGGTGGGGAGTTAAAGAGTTTGGGAGTTTGAGCGTTTAAGAGTTAAATATGTTAAATGAGTTAAATACGGCCGCATAGCGCAGTTGACTCATTTAACCCATTTAACGGATTGTTGATTTAATAAGAAACAAATGGCGACGGTCATAGACCGGCCGCTACAATATAAAAATGCAACCGACACGAATTTTGCCCGATTTACAATGCTCGCTGTTGTGCGAGGAAATCCGCCAGGAAGTCACGGGGAGTTTTTTCCTGATTGGCGTGATCAATTATATCCGCGTGCCGCAATTACCGGTGGTGGCGTTCAAGTTGAGCGTGTTCAATCGCTGGACGGCGGGCATCGGACAGTTCACGGAGAGCGTGCGATTGGTGGCGCCGGACCAGGTGACGGTGTTGCGCAAGGGTGAGGTGAAATTTGCGTTGCAGGAAGCGAACCTGCACGCGACGAACGTGACGGTGTTCGGCCAGGTGGAGTTTAAGACGGCGGGCACGTATTACGTGGAGGTGTTGGTGGATGACGTGATGAAGCTGCGTTATCCGGTGCCGGTGGCGGTGGTGCCGCAGCAGAATCCGCAGCAGCCGCCCGCGCCGGCGGCGTGATGTCGCGGGTTCGCGAGGAGGCTTGCTCTATTAGGCGCTCTCGGAAAAGCGCCAGAGGGCAGGTGCAATCCAGGACGCTATCGCGAGTCAAAGAGCGCAAGATGGATCTTCAAGTGCGCGGGCGAGGATGCCTGTGCCACTATCATTTACCTGCGACAAATTGAATTCATCTGCTAGTATTGCGAGCGTGAGCATTTATTTGTTCGCACTATGACCGATGCGGCAGAGCCCAAAGCCACGGCGTGGCAGCCAACGGCCTGGCAGCCTTTGACGCCGCGTGGTGTGGCGGCGTTTGCGCGCGCTCCGTTGCGGCGGTTGTTGCTGGTGCAATTCCTGTTCGCACTGCTGGCGGCGATGACGCTGGTTTGGTTTTTGCGGACGGCGTGGTTTCCCACGGTGCGCGAGGCGGTGGAAAATCTTCCGGAAAAGGGCCAGATGAAATCCGGAAAGCTGGAGTGGAGCGACAATTCACCGCAGTGGCTGGCACAGGGGCATTTCCTCGCATTCAATGTGGATACCAATCATAGCGGCGTATTGCGCTCACCGGCGCAGATCCAGGTGGAATTTGGGCGGGACGATATTTTTTTCTATTCGCTGGCGGGTTATCGCGAGTGGCCGTATCCGCCGGAATGGAATTTTGGGTTCAATCGTTCGGCGTTGAAACCGTGGTGGGGCGCGTGGGAGCCGCCGATCCAGTGGCTGGCGTTTGCGGGAATGCTGGCGTGGTGTTTGTTGAATTGGTGGGTGCTGGCGACGATTTATTTTTTGCCGGTGTGGCTGGGAGGATTTTTTGCGAATCGCGATTTGAAAATTCACCAGGGCTGGAAGCTCGCGGGAGCGGCGTTGATGCCGGGGGCGTTGTTGATGATTGGGGTGATCGTGGCTTACGGGTTTGGGGTTCTGGATCTGGTGCAGCTCGCGGCGGGCGTGGTGGCGCATTTCATTCTGGGGTGGGTTTACGTGGTGTGGGGTGTTTGGGTGACGCCGAAGATTTTGGCGCAGGCGATTCCGGCGAAAAATCCGTTTGCGACACAGGCGTTGGAAAAGCCGTCGGCTGTGAAGACGCCGGAGAATCCGTTTGCGGCAAGGGTGGTGGATGAAACATCCAACATCCAACATCCAACATCCAACGTCGAACCTCCAATATCAAATACCGAACATCGAACATCGAACGCCGAACGTCGAACGTCGGATGGGGAGGCTGGCGGGACGCCGGCGGTTCCGGGGGCATCGGGCTAATGACTCTTGTCACGTGGGTGTTGGCAGTTTAGTTTCGCTGCCATGAAGTTTTCGGCCTGGTTTTTCCGTTGCCTGCTCGCAGTTTTGCTCTGCGCGCTGGTGAATGGTTGCGTGCCGCCGAACCAAAGCCAGTTGGATGACGAGAAGGAGCCGCATTTCATCGAGGGCAAACGGGCGTTGAACACGATGGATTACAAGGGCGCAATCGATGAATTTGAAAAGGCCGTGGAGGCCAATCCGCGGAATGCGTCGGCGCATTTTGAATTGGGAATCCTGTACGAAAACCCGAATGCAGAGCCGGACCCGGCGGCGGCGATTTATCATTACCAACAATTTCTTAAGCTGCGGCCGAACGCGGACACGGCCGAGGCGGTGCAGGGTCGAATCATGAATTGCAAGCAGGACCTCGCCAAGGCGGTGCTGCCGTTGCCGACTTCGCCGAGCGTGCAGCACGACCTGGAGAAGTTGATTGAGGAGAATAAACAGTTGAAGGCGGAAGTGGAGAAGTGGCGCGCCTGGTACAGTGCGCAGCAGACGAATCGGCAGGTTCAGTCCGTCACTCCGGTGGCTCAAACTCCGCAGGCCAACACACAAAGCGTGCAAGCCATCGAGCAGGTGGCGACCGTGCGGAGCAATTCGTTGCCGGTGGCGCAGGGGTGGAACAACCGAACGCCGCCGCACGGGCAAACGGCGGTTTCGCCGATTAACCCGCGCACGACGTACGTGGTGCAGTCGAGGGACACGCTGGCGTCGATCTCGCGGAAATTCAATGTGAAGCTGAATTCATTGATGGCGGCGAACCCGGGAATCGATGCGAAACATCTTCGCCTCGGCCAGACGGTGAACATTCCGTAGCCAGTGAGCGGTTGTGGCAGGTGGGGTGATGGGGTGATTGTGTCAGTGCGGTTACGCAGGCCTGACATTTTCGTGGCCGATGAGCTGACGCTGGGTTTTGGCTTGCATGAATTGCGGCGTTGGAAGAGTTTTTGGCGTTGACAGTCAGAAAATCGCGAGTGGTGTGAACGGTCAAAAAAAATATTAAAATATTTTGAACAATGACGCGTTTAGGGTAGTCTACCTGTCACGTGGAAGATTCGACGCTAATGAGTTAGGTGCGCCGGTCATGATGGTGCAGGAATCGAATCAGGAAACGTAAACAAAAAATCAGAAGGTGCATGCAGTAGAAATCCGGGCTATCGGTATCCGCAATATTGCGTGGCGAAGGAAGAAGAATAGTTTGACAGATAGAGAGGGTTTTGGGTAAAAAGTTGGAGTTGTTACTGTTGCACTGCTTCTTGGGTGGTAAAATCTAGAAAATATGAATAAAATCATCGCCTCCGTGGGTCTGGTCGCGCTCGGCGCGGCAAATGTTCAAGCACAAAGCCAGGCACCAAGCCAAATTACAGCGCCAGGCGCTAAATGGTGGAACGTGCAAGCCACGGTCCGGGGGTTTTACGACGACAATATTAATAGCACTCCGGACGCCAAGGACCAGACTGGTCCGACGCCCATCGCCAAGGTTCACGCGTACGGGTTTCAATTGTCGCCGAAGGTTGGCGTGGTTTGGGGCAACGACCAAACTTCAATCACTGCTGATTACGAGTACTCGTTTTTGTATTACGATCATCGCCCCCTCGGCAATACGGAGAGGTATGATCAGGACCACACTTTCAACCTGATGTTGAATCACACGTTTAATGAGCGTTATGCGATTCATGCGCACGAAACGTTCGTGATTGGCCAGGAACCTGATGCTTTGCGCAGTGATGCGGCTTTCCATACGCCTTTCCGCGTGTCGGGTGATAACAAGGTGAATGTGGCGGGAATCACTTTTGATGCGGAGTTGACGCCGTTGCTGGGTTTGGAGCTCGGCTACGACAATGCGTGGTTTGATTACGCTGACAAGTTCGGGAATCCGAAAAATGTGGGCACAGATGGTAATGTGATCCCGAGTAACTCCGGTGTTTTGGATCGTGTCGAGCAGACGCCGCATCTTGCGCTGCAATGGCACGCGCTGCCGGACACTACCGCAAGTCTCGGCTATCGATTCACGCAGATCAATTATACGGCGAATGAGCCTATCTCGGGACCGCCCGGTGCCCCTCTGGCCAAGAGCGATATTCGCGATAATCGCGGGCACACTGTTTACGTCGGTTTGGATCATCAGTTCCGTCCGGACTTTTATGGGTCGTTGGAAGGGGGCATCAGCTATTATGACTATTACAACCTGAACGAAACGGCTTGGGGCCCGTACGGCCGCCTGTCGTTGACTTACGTGTACATGCAGGACAGCTCATTGCAGCTCGGGTTCCAGGAAGGCCGGGCGGCAACGGATGTTTTGGGGCCGGCCGACACCAGAGCGGATGTCGTGCGTGACGCTGAAACCTCGGTTGTGTTTGCCACCGTGCGCCAACGAATCGTCCCGAATCTGTTCGCGAATTTGACGGGTAGTTTCCAGAACCAGAACTTCAAAGGCGGCGGTCCTGATTTCGACGGCAAGACGGAGCGTTTTTATGTGTTTGGCGCGAATCTGGAATACCAATTCAATCCTCATATCTCGGCGCATGTTGGATATGACTTCGATAAATTGGATTCGGATATCGCCGACCGCAGTTACACGCGGAATAAGGTTTACATCGGCGCCACCGCCAGTTATTAATTAACACTGAAGTTGTATGATTTGGGGGCTGGGCTTTTATGACAGCCCCCCCTTTTTTTTGAGTTAGCGTATTTATGGACCAATTGAAAAATGCTCCCCAGGAGACGCGGTTGCACTTCCTGGATTACTGGCGGATTATCCGCATTCGCAAGACTGTCATTCTCGCGGTCTTTTTGTTGGTGGTGATTACGGCCACGGTTGTCACTTTGATGTATCCCGAATCGTTTGCCAGCACGGCGAGCATACAGGTTTCGGCTGACCGTCCAGATATCAGCAGCTTCAACAATGTTAGTAGTCTTGATACCAGCTACGATCCTTATTTTCTTTTGACGGAGTTCGAGACCATTCAGTCGCAGGCGGTGCTTTCCCAGGTGAGTGAGGCGATGAACCTCAGGAATGTGTGGGGCAAGAAGTACAATAATGGCGCGCCGATGAACGAAACGGACGTCGAGGCGATGATCAAGAGCCGTATCGAATTGCGCAATATTCGTAATACCAAATTTATCGAAATCAAAGCGTACAGCGACAATGCGGATGAGGCGGCAAAGCTGGCGAATCAGATTGCGGAGAGCTATCGCGCATTTCGTTCCAAGGAATACGCAGAGTTAAAGGATAGCGGCATCAAGAGCCTGCACGACCAGGTGCTGGAGCAGGACCAGAAGATCTCGCTTTTGCAATCCAACGTTGATCAATTGCGGGTCAATTTGAACATTCCCGACGCGGCGGCAAATGCTGCCAATGCCAGCGAATTGATGACGACCATCCATTTGCGGGAGCTTCAGTCGCTGAAAGTCCAGAAGGAAGCGGAATACAATCAACAGGTCGCCTTGCTGGACAAGTTGAAGTCGATGAGCCGTTCTGACCTTCGGAAGGCCTTGCCAGTCGCCTACACCGATGCGCAACTCAATGAATTGCTCAGCCAATTCAACCTGGCGCAACAGAGCTTGATCAAACTGAAAATCGATCTCACTCCGGATAATCCCAAGTATAAGATTGTTCAGGAGTCGGTGGATGATTTGGACAAGAAGATCGACGACCGGGTGGATGGCATCCTGCTTGGATTAGATGCCAAGGTGGCTTTTGCAAAGGCCTATCTGGATACGCTGAATCATGATTTTCAAGACGCGGAAAAAAGCGATATCGAAATGGCTGCCAGGAGCGCACCGTATTTTGCGGCCAAGCAAACGCTGGAGCTGGCCAAGAAATTGCGCGAGGCGCTTGAGATGAAGGCTGCGCAGGAAACGACGGATGTGAATCTTCCTCGTCTTCGAATGGTCACCATCATGAACCATGCGATTCCGGAATACAAAGCGGTCCGGCCGAACAAGCCGCTGAACATCGTGTTGGGAGTCATCTTCGGGCTCGTGGTGGGCGTAGGTTTGGCGTTCTTCATTGAATATCTCGATACCAGCGTGAAGACCATCGATGACGTGGAACGCACGTTGCAGGCTCCGGTGCTCGGGGTCATTCCGCAGAACATCGGTTTGATCATGAACGAGGGTGCGGAAAGTCCGCACGCGGAAGCTTATCGCGTGTTGCGCACCAACATTCTCTTTTCCCGCAAGGATGATAAGTTGAACACCGTTGTGGTGGTGAGCGCGGGAGCCGGTGAAGGCAAATCGACGACGGCCTTCAATCTCGCGACGATCTTTGCCCAAAACGGGGCACGCGTGCTGGTGGTGGACTCGGACTTGCGCCGCCCGACGCTGCACAAGATGATCGATGTGACGAACTCGCTCGGTCTGACGAATTATTTGCTGAAGCAGAACACGCTGGATGAGGTCATCCAGACGACGAAGGTGCCGACGCTGCATCTGATGGCGAGCGGTAAATTGCCCAGCAGCTCCATCGGCATTCTTAGTTCGGCCCAGATGAAGAGCCTGATTGCTGAATTGAAGGGACGTTATGATTACGTGTTCTTCGATTCGCCGCCGATCATGGGCGTGAGCGACGCCTCGATTTTGGCCAGCGAAGTGGATATGACCCTGCAGGTCATCCAATATCGCCGTTATCCGCAACCGATGAACATCCGCGCCAAGCAGATGATTGAAAAGGTGGGCGGCAATCTTCTCGGCATCGTGCTGAACAACATTAATATGTCGCAGGACGAGAGCTATTATTACTACAGCGGCTACTACCACGATTATTATTACTCGAAGAATGCCGACAGTGAGCCGGTGAAAACCGGTGAAAAGGCGCCGGCGGAAGGGGCTGCGAAGCCGGACAGCATCAAGTCGAAGTATTAATATTTCTACAAAGAATCCATGATTGAACAATTAAGGAAAACGGCGAGCTGTTGGATGTTCGCCCTGGGCGTGGTTTGTGTAGCGTTGTTGAGCGGTTGTCAGACGGGACCGAGACCGAAGTACACGGATGTGCCGACAGACTCAGGCACTACCTTGCATGTCGGAGACGTTGTGACGGTGTCCGCCACCACTTTTAGTAACGAAAAAGTGATAGCAGACCAGACGGAGCGTATTGGGGAGGACGGCACCATTTCGTTGTTGTACATCGGCCAGGTAACGGCGGTCGGCAAAACGCCCAATCAGCTTCAAAAAGAGATCCACGACCTTTATGTTCCCAAGTATTATACCGGTTTGAATGTGATCGTTACTGGGGAAATGAAGTATTTCTATGTGGACGGGGATGTGCGTGCGCCTAATAAGTACGATTATCATAGTGATATGACGGTGGTGAAAGCCATCTCGGTGGCGGGTGGGTTTACTGATTTTGCAAACAAGAGGAAAGTTCAGATCACCCATGCCGGCCATAAACAAACGGTCAATGTGACCAAGGCGATTGATAATCCGAGCCTGGATGTTCCGGTTTATCCGGGGGATAAAATTTGGGTTCCACGCCGGTTATTGTGGTGATGGTTCAGTTTAAGATTCTTTCTGGAAAAAAGGCGGGCTCCCTGTGGGATGCCCGCCGTTTTCCTGTACGGATCGGGCGTTCGGCCAATGCGGACCTGCAACTGGAGGAACCGGGCGTCTGGGATGATCACTTGAAGGTCAGCCTGGATGCTGACGGGTTCATGCTCGAGTCGCACGCGAATGCGTTGGCGAGCGTCAACGGGCAGCCAGTGCAACGGGCTGCTTTACGCAACGGCGACACCATTGAGATTGGGTCGCTGAAACTGCAGTTCTGGCTCAGTGAGGCGAAGCAGCGAGGGCAGGGTTTTCGCGAAGGATTCGTTTGGACGACGATTTCGGTGATTTGCCTGGCGCAAATCGCGCTGGTTTATTGGTTATTGACGGGCGAGTGAGAAATTCTCGCCGCGAGGATGCCGGCGCTCCCAGGTTAGAGCGGTTAAAAAAATACTGTAGTCATTCGGGAACAGAAGTTGAAAAAGCGGTCTTTTTGGTTTTTGGCTTCGTTTCGGATCAGTCACAGGGTTTTTTAAACCTGCTCCTTCGCCGAAGCCTCGCCAAAAACCAAAAATCCTCGCTCCGAAATGGCTACAGTATTTTTTTAACCGCTCTAATGCCGGAAATGGCGCACGCCGGTGAAGGCCATGGCCAGGTTTCGTTCGTCAGCGGCGGCAATGACTTCGGCGTCGCGGACGGAACCACCGGGTTGAATGGCGGCGGTGGCGCCGGCTTCGGCGGCGGCGATCAATCCGTCCGGGAACGGGAAGAAGGCGTCGCTGCATACCACGCTGCCCTTCAACGAGAGTTTGGCTTCACTTGCTTTCCAGACGGCGATGCGGCTGGAATCCACGCGGCTCATTTGTCCCGCGCCGACGCCCAAAGTCCGGTCCGCGCCCGCATAAACAATTGCGTTTGATTTCACATGTTTCACCACGCGCCAGCCGAACAGCATCG
>DASZPR010000454.1:0-2528 GCA_035550235.1 Verrucomicrobiia bacterium
CGCCGTTGTGGAATACGTTTAATCCGACGGAGAAGGGGCAAGTGGGCGGAACGCTGACTGCATACGCGGATTTTAGCGGCATTGGTTTTACGGGAGAGAGTTTACAGAAGACGCTGAAGGGGACGTTCAATATCGGCACGACGAATTTGAATCTGGACGTGTCGAAGATTCGCAATCCGGTGTTGCGGGATATTGTGATGGTTGTGGCAAAAGTTCCTGACATTGCCAACAATCCACTGGAGGCGGGCAAGGATCTGGTTTCGGGAATAGCGGGCCAGACCATGGGAAAAATCACTGGCGGATTGTCGGATGATGTTTCCAAGTCTCCGATTGATGTCATTACGGCGCGAGGTGCGGCAAAAGATGGCAAGGTGAGCGTGGATCAGGTGGTGGTGCGCAGCGCAGTTTTTGAAGCGGATGTGACCAATGGCACGGTGACGCTGGCGACGGAGTTGACCAATTCGCCGATTAATTTTCCGATCAGCATTTGGATGAGCGCGCCGATCGTCCAGCGTTTCCCTGTTCTTGCTTCCAGCAGTGCGGCTACGAACGCGGGTTATGTGAAGATTCCGGACTTTTATGTGGAGAAAGGCACGCTGGGCAATCCCAAGCCCAGCATCAATGCGGTGGCGTTTGGCAAGGACGTGATTCAGCGGTTCGTGCCGGGTATCGGCGGCGGAGGCACGAATGGTTCGGGGAATTTGTTGCACGGGATTGGCAATTTGCTGCAAGGCGAGGGCGGGAATACCAATCAGCCTTCAACTAACCAGCCAAATTCGAATCAACCGGTTAATAATTTGTTGAATCGGTTGCTCAAGTAGGGCTGCTAAATTTGGAGCCTTCTCATTCGCCTTCGCTCCGCTTCGGCGCGGTGAGCGTCGGGCTCCTGCGGGAGAAATCCGCCTCTTTACGTCGCCGTTGCTCCCAGGAGAAGGCAGGGTAATACCGACGAGGCGAAACGGGGGCTTCGTGCGAGGGTGATGCGTGCGAGCGAAAAATCAGAAGCGCGACAAATGGGTGTTTTTGATCGGAATAGTGAAGGTGATCAAAGCCGTCCTACTTGTTGCATTGGGCATAGGCGTGATTCGACTGCTTGATGGAAATATTGCCAATGAACTGGAGCAGTGGGTTCGGCGACTGAATCTGGATGCGAGCAATCCATTTTTTGAAACGTTTCCTTCCAAAATTGAAGCCCTGACGCCGCGCAAAATCTCGATGTTGTCCGGGGGCGCCTTTTTGTATGCGGGGTTGTTTTTGACGGAGGGCACCGGTCTGCTTTTACGGAAGCGTTGGGGGGAATATTTCACCATCATCAGCACGGCGTCGTTTTTGCCGATTGAGATTTATGAGATGATTGCGAAGGAGTTTAACGCATTCAAACTCGTGTTGTTGATCGCGAATATCGCGGTGGTGATTTATCTGATCTGGCATTTGAGGCATAAAAAGAAAACGGCTTGAGCGCGCCGCGATCTGGTCGATCCGGAACTACACTTGGTCCTACAAAGTCAGGCTTCGATCAACATTCGCGCGGGATTTTCGATGGTGTCCTTTACGCGTTTCAGGAACGTCACGGCTTCGCGTCCGTCCACGATGCGATGATCGTAGGTGAGGGCGACATACATCATCGGACGGATAACGACCTGGCCTTCGCGCGCGACGGGGCGGTCCTGGATTCCGTGCATGCCGAGCACGCCGCTTTGCGGCGGGTTGACGATGGGAGTGGAGAGCAGCGAACCGTAGACGCCGCCGTTCGTGATGGTGAAGGTGCCCCCTTGGAGTTCGTCGGGCTTTAATTTGTTTTCCTGCGCGCGGCGGCCGAAATCACCGATGGCCATTTCAATTTCGGCGAAGCTCAGGCGTTCGGCGTTGCGCAATACCGGGACGACGAGTCCTTTGCCGCTGCCGATGGCGACGCCGATATCGAAGTACTTATGATAGACGACGTCGGTGCCGCGAATCTCGGCGTTGATGCCGGGGAACTGCTTGAGGCCGTCGATGGCGGCTTTCACGAAGAAGGACATGAAGCCGAGTTTGACGTTGTGTTTTTTCTGGAAAGCTTCGCCGTATTCCTTGCGCAACGCCATCACGCTCGACATGTCGATTTCGTTGAACGTGGTCAGGAGGGCGGCGTTGTGCTGGGCTTCGACGAGTCGTTCGGCAACGACGCGGCGCAACTTGCTCATGGGGACGACTTCTTCCGGGCGGTCCTGAGTGCCAGAAACCTTAGGGGCGGGAGCGGTTTCGCGGGTGGCAGTTTGCGGTGCGGGCTTGGCCGGCTGGTTCGGAGACGCGGCGCGGCGCTCGCCAGGTGCAGGCTCGGGGGATTCCTCTTCACGCAAGCGTTCGCTGCGGGTTTTTTCCTGGGCGGGCTTTGTCTGGCTGACACGCGGAGAGGCTGAATCTTGATCGGCTTTGACTTCGGGGCTTTCGGGTTTGATTTCGGTTTTTGGTTTTTCCGCGGGTTTGGGTTCAGGGGCTTTTGTTTCCGGAGCTTTCGTCTCAGGTTTTTTCTCGGCACCTTCGGTTTT
>DASZPR010000455.1:0-4211 GCA_035550235.1 Verrucomicrobiia bacterium
CAACAGCACATCGCCTTCTTTCAGGAGGCCGGCGGTCTTCTCGACTTTTTCGCCGATGCAATCGTCCACGAACGCCACGGGGCGGCCGAGCATTTCGGCGAGACGCGCGGCAACCGGGCGCAAGGACATGGAGGGCTCGCGCTGGCCCTTCGGGCGGCCGAGGTGCGCCGTGAGAATCAATTTGCCACCTTGCTCGATGAGCATTTTGAGCGTGGGCAAAGTTTCCTTGATGCGCGTGTCGTCGGTGATGACCATCTGGCCATCCTTTTCTTCCAACGGCACATTATAGTCTACGCGGAGAAAAACGCGTTTCCCGCGAACATTCAGGTCTCGAATTGTCAGCTTAGCCATAAATCAAAATCCTTTCGTGTGTAACGCAGACATTCCTGTCTGCGGGTCTAGGCGACTTTCCAGTCGCCTGTAGGAAACACGGGACTCGAAAGTCCCAAGAACTCGCAGGCTGGAAAGCCTGCGCTTAAACAAGGCCGCAGAGCATAGCCCACCCACGAAGTGAGTCAAAACGATTTCGCACGGTTTGGATTCCGCAAAATTGCGAATGAGTCACCGTTTTTTGTCGGTTCGTTCCGTTGTTCGGCCGGCGAGCTTAGACTTTGTTCCAAAACAAATAGGCAAATACCATAATCAGGATGGCGAGTACGCCGATGAATACCCAAATGCTGGTCTCGTTCAGTTCCTGATTGGGTTTTGCCGGCTCTTCGCTCTTGGTCAGAACCCGATGGAAACGGCTGTGCGTTATTGTTTTCATAAGAAAACCGGGTGTTGATACCCAATTAACGCTTCGTCCGTTTCCAGACGGTGACTCCACCTTTTTTGGCAAATATTGCACGAAAATTGCTGGCCGGAATGGACTGAAATTTCTGTCGTGCGAGGAATTCATCGGCAAATAGAAACAGCCGGTTGCGCAAGCCACAACCGGCTGCGCGTTACCGTGTGGGCAAGCTTATTTCATCAGTCGCATACTCGGAGCACCGCTGCCTGTTTCCCCACGCGCGAGCACACGGTCGGGCGAAATGCCTGCTGAAGTGAGGACGGATTTGATGGAGTTGGCTTTTACCACTCCTTCATCTTGCGTGGTCCCGTAACCGGTGATGGAGACGTTGAGACTCGGCGCGGCTTTCAGGACCGAGCCGAGCTGACGCAACTCCGCGTTCGATGAATTCGCCAGATGTCCCGCGCGATCAAAGGATAAGTTCGATAGATCGAATGTTTGCTTCCAATTTCCACTGGAGATGGCTTTTGCGATTCGGTCGGCCACGCTTCCTGGCGGAAGATTCAGGCTCGAAAGGTCGGGCGCGCCGATGCCGCGGCCGGCTTGTGTTTGTGTATAATCCGCAGTTCCTCCGACAGCGGGAGTTTTTTGGGAATTGCGGGATAAAGTCCAGATCGCAAGCGCCGCGATGATCAATAACGGCACGGCCCATTTCAGCGCGTTGCCCGTGCGCTTTGGTGCGATCGTGCCAACCGGGACGCCGGCGGATGCGTAGGGTGGGCGCGATGTGTCGGTGGGAACGCGGGTGGTATCGTGAGCGCCGCTCAACAGGCTGCCGATGCCGAGCGTATTGGCGAGTTCGGCGGGCAGCGCATCTTTGAGATGCTCCGTCTGTGAGCTGAGCAATTGCCCGAGGCCCGCCGATCCCAATCCCTGCGACGTGATTTGTTTGCTGAGTGTTCCCATCACCATCGGCGCGGCCATTCCCAAAACGGACATCGCCGAATTGCTTTTGATGCCGCAATGGCCGGCAATGAATTCCGCCACCGGGCCGAGCCGAGAGCCCAACAGCGAATTCAACAACGAGCCCGATCCGCTTTGGGCGGGTACGCCGCTCGCGCCTCCGCCCAACAGGCTGCTGATGGAATTCATCCAAGTGCCCTGGCCTTGTTGCAGGGTGTTGAAGATTTGAGTGGCGCCATCGGGAGAGGCATGGGCTTTTCCCACCAGGGAACCCAGCACTGCGGGAATAGCGGCTCCGAGGGCGGACTTGGTGTTCTCCGGGCTTTCGCCAACTGTGTGGCTTATCTGTCCGATCGCCTCGGGCGACAATTGACTTTGGATTAGGCTTAGTATGTTCATAACTCAAAGCGAACACTAAGCAACTTATCCACGAAGGCTTGTGGGGTACTGGCCCGTGAAAGGGCAGGGGCGGAGAACTACCGGAATCAGACTGCTAATCGGAGCGGCCGATTTAACCGATTGAAGAGGAATTTGTTGGAGGACTGGTAATCTCTTTTTGAAGACGCTTTTTGCCGGAAAATTGCGAAGCCATAATCTTTTTGGACAATGGCTCGCGTGAGCGTTGCGCACCACAGCGGCCTTTCGCTGCCGCTTTGGTGACGCTTACGACCTCAAAACCACGCTCGCGGTAAACAACCCGATCATCACCAGGCTCAGCGCGCATTTGCCGACTATGCCGGCAAACACACCGAGTGTTGCGCCCACTCCAGCGTGCGAGGCTTTGTCGATTTTGTAACCGCCTAACATTTCGAACAGCATCGCGCCTAGGAAGGGGCCGAGGATAATTCCGGGAATGTTGAAGAAGATGCCGATGACGCCGCCGACGAACGCGCCGAGCAATCCCCGCCACGTCGCGCCAAAACGTTTCGCGCCGTACACGCTCGAAAAATGATCCAGTAACAACGCCACTGCCGTAAGAAAAGTCAAACAAAGCAGCACGAACCAACTCGCGCTGTGTTCACCAAACCAAAGCCGATGCCCGAAGGCGGCAATCAACACCAGTGGCGGGCCCGGCAACAGCGGCACCGCACTGCCGATGAAGCCCACCAGCATCACGAGCAATGTGAGTATCAGACCAATGATTTCTCCCGCAGTCATCAGCCTAAAGATAGCAGAAGTTGGGACCATTGCCCGTCAATTTTCTCGTAGCCGCCGACGAGAGGAGGCGGAGGCGCGGATTGATGGATTAATGGATTTTTGGATTGGTGGATTATCGGGAGACCGCCGCGTCCGTTTCATTCATCCATCAATCCATTAATCCATTAATCCCACCCCTATTTCCCCTTCGGCTTTTTTGCGTCCTGGTCGGATTCCAAATGGAACTTATGGATGAACCGATGAAAAATTGGGGCGAAAACAATTCCTACGCTGGTTAAAAACGCGACGCCGCTGAATAACGCATAACATCCGCCGAAAATTTTTCCGGCAGTGGTCTTCAATTCCCCGAGCGGGCCCATGCCGGAAAGAATCATGGAGGCGTTCGCGAATGAATCAATCCAGCCCAGGTTCTCAAAAAGATGATAGCCCGCCATGCCAATGAGCAGTGAACCGCCGATGAGCGTGAGAGAGACCATCGCGCTGCGCGCGAGGCGATGATAAAACTTGCGCCGCGGAAGCAGCGGTTTGGAGCGGTTTTCGTACATGGCCCAGAAGTGTTTCAATGTTTTGCCTGGTTGAAGTCGATCATCGCCTTGTGAAACTCGGCGGCGAATTCTTCGCGCGTGCGCTTGCGTATGGCTTCCCATTGGTCCAGGGGCGCGCTTAACACCGGATCAGCATCGCCGTTCAGCGCTTTCATACCGTGGAGATTGATCCAGCGGCGATCGTAATGGCACGGGGTCTTTTCCTCCCACGCCAGAACGCGCTCCATGGTGTTTGTGAGCACTGACATGTTCGTGGAGGTATACTGGTTGATGGGGAGGCCGAATTTGCCATTGAACGCGTAGATGATTTTGGCGGCGGTTTTATCCGCGCAGATATTCGCGTCGATGCGAGCGCGTAAATGCCCGGCGCAAAACCAAAACACGGCTTCATCCTTTTTACCCTGCTGAAATAAAACCGAGGACAGGAAATAGAATACGGGCGGCGCGAAATCCTCCGGCTTCGCGATCACGGCATCGACGACGGCCTGCCGCTTCTCGCCCTGGTATTCGCGCAAGGCCTTGACGGTATCGTCACAGAGGCGGGTATCGATGGTTTTGTAAACGCCGGAAGACACATCTGCGGCGTTGGCGATGGAAAGTGCGAAAGCGAAAAAGCAGGGGGCCAACAATGCCGTCAATTTCATGGCTGTTTAGGATACGCTCTTTGAAGGACGCATTATGACGGTGTGGTTGTTTTTGTCGAGATTTTCCACAAATTCCGCCCTTGCTTTCCACGAAACTCTGGGTATTTTGCTCGGCTCCCGTTCCGGAAGCGCCGGTCTCGGGCGATTAAGTTCATTTTTAGTTTAGATTTA
>DASZPR010000456.1:0-3757 GCA_035550235.1 Verrucomicrobiia bacterium
CGGTGGAATTTCTGGACTCCGGCTGCTGCGGCATGGCCGGCGCATTTGGGATGCTGGAGTCGAAGTATGATTTGTCGGTGAAAGTTGCCGAGCCGCTGATCAATATTGTGAAGCATCAACCGTTCGGGACGACGTTTGTCACCTCCGGCGCGAGTTGCCGGAGCCAGGTTTCGCACCTTGCAATGGTCAAGTCACGGCATTTGGCGGAAGTTCTGGCGGATGCGCTGATAACGTAGTCGCAGACGTTAGTCTGCGTCGTCTTTTAACGCAGTAGGGGAATGTTCAGCGCCGACTAACGTCGGCGGCTACACTTTTATCTTCGGGAAAAACATCTCCGCAGTCGCACAGGTCGCCGCGCTGAGTTCTTCCAAGGAGCAGCCTTTGGTCTGGGCGACCACTTCCGAAAGTTCCTTCACGTATGCGGGCTCGCAACGTTTCCCACGATAGGGCACGGGCGCAAGGTAAGGGCAATCGGTTTCCAGCATGAATTGGCCGAGCGGCGTGGCGGCAAGGGTGTCGCGGACATTCTGGCCGTTCTTGAACGTGGCGATGCCGGTGAAACTCACGAGCGAGTTCATCGTGAGAATGCGTTTCATGGTCGCGGCGTCATTGGCGAAGCAATGGAACACGCCGCGAACGCGATCGGCGAACGGTTGCAATTGCGTGAGCGTGTCTTCCAGCGCGTCGCGCTGGTGAATGACGCAATTTAACTTCAACTCGGCGGCAATTTCGAGATGCTGGCGGAACAAAGCGGCTTGTTTCTGTTTATATTGCTCGTCATCGGCGGCGGTGAATTCCGGTTTCTGGCTGGGCAGGCGATGATAATCGAGCCCTGTTTCACCGAGCGCCACGACCCGCGGATGGCGGCCCAATTCGCGCAGGTCGGCGCGGATGTCCTCGGGCGCGCGCATCACATCGGACGGGTGCCAACCCGCCACGGCATAGACGCAGGGATATTTTTCGGCCAGTTGAATCGCACGCCGGCTGCTCTCCAGGTCGGTGCCAATGGAAATAATTTTTTGAATGCCGGCATTTTGCGCGCGTTCAATCACTTGATCGAAATCCGGCGCGAAGTCGGGATAATCCAGATGCGCGTGGGTGTCGTAGAAAACGGGCATGGCTTAGGGATTTGCTTTGGCCGATGCCGCGGTATTTTTTTCCGCCAGGTCGTGCAATTTTTTCTCCACGTCGGCTCGTCCGGGATAATCGGGGGACTCATTGAGCAACTCTTTTAGATCGTCGGCGGCTTCCTGGTTTTTATTTTGCTCCGTCAGGACGTTAGCGAGGTAAAGCCGGACGCGCACGCGTTGCAGGGGCGATTGCACAACTTTCAGGCAGTTCTCGTAAGCCTCGATGGTGGAAGCGGGTTTGCCGAGGGCGTAATACAAATCACCGAGTTTTTCCAGCAGCACCGGGCTTTGCTTGAGGATGGGCAGCGATTCGACAAACTGCGCCGTCTCGGCCGGACGTTTGCCGTGGAGCAGGCCGATATTCACGGCGCGCAGATAGGACCACTCCAGCCATTTGCTTTTCGTGTCCTGCTGTTCGTCGACCAACGTTTGCAACGATTTTCCGAACGGCCGATACAGCGGGTCGCCGACGACGATGGTCTGCCAGGAGAGCGTTTGTTGTGACGCGTAGGCTGCCTCGCCGAAGGTGAAACCCATGACCATCCAGCGTGCCGCGAACACCGAAACATCCGGCGTGCCGCCCAGTGTTGGTTCAGCGACGCATCCCATCGTGGCCGTCGCACCTTTGGCGAGCAAGGGGCCGACCCATTGCCTCGTCGTGCTGCGGATAGTTGCGGCGCTGAACGAGTGCAGGTGATAGGCAAATGCGCCGGGCATGAATTCAACGGTGGGCAAGGCGAAGGGGCCGTGGGCGCTTTCATCATACCATCCGCAATAAAACGCGATTTGGCTCAGGGTGGCATCCGCGGGAAAGGTGGCGGCGTTGGTATCGTAGATGGTGTCGTAACCGGCGAAGAGCTGGCAGATTTTTCCCGCACCCAAAATCCATTCATCGCCCAGATAATACGGAGAATTGGTTTCGACGCTGCGGATATCAATATAAGCGCGGCCACAGAGGCCGTTCGATTCGGCTTCCATCGCTTTGTCCACCAGGCCGCGAGCGATGGCGGCACTGGGGCCATCGAGGCGCGTAACCATCAGGAGATTGTTGGTCGGGTGAAACAGCGCGGCATTCGTCAGCGTGTAGAACGGATTCACCACGGGACCGGTCAAAGGGTAATGCTGTTCTGTGCGCGGCAGCAGCGCGAGTTCGCTATCGACGGCGGCCTCGTTTCGACGCAATGGCTCGATGACTTTTTCGGAGTTCTCCTCTCTTAGTCCGGGGTCATTATCAATCCGTATCGGCACACCGTAGCAAAGCACGGCGTAAAGGATTTTGGATTGCTGCACCTTCCAGATGACTTTGCCCTGGGGATTGTTGGTGTTGTGAATGACTTCCGAGCCGATGTGCCACAGTTTTTTGTCCTCAAGCATTTTCGCCAGCGGCTTTTCCAACGAATCGCGATATTCCGTGCGGGACATCGACTCGTTGGTCGTGAGGTTAAAACCAAAAACCTGGCTGGCTGGAACCTGCCGGCGCTCGGCGTAATGCTCCGCCACGTCCTGGGATCCCGGCATGCGTTTGTTGTAGATAACGACGACTTCATCGCCCGGCCCTGCGGCATGCAATGCGCTCGTGACGGCGAACAGCGCGATTATTTTAAGAATTTTGCCCATGAGATGCGGGAGGAAATTAACCCGAAGTCGCGCGGCTCACAAGTGCTCGCAATCGATCTTTAAGCCGTCGTACGCCAAAATCACACCCGGAGGCAACTCGGCTTGCGAGAGGTCGTGATCGTAATCGTGCGTCAGGTGCGTGAAATACGTGCGCGCGGCGCCGATGCGGCGGGCGGCGGTCAGCGCTTCATCCAAACTCATGTGCGTCGGGTGCGGCGCTTTGCGCAACGCGTCCAGCACCACGACATTCACGCCGCGGATTTTTTCGACAACTTCCAGCGGCACTTCCTTGCAATCGCTCAGGTAGGCCAGCAACTTCTTTCCGTTTTGGACGAACAGATAGCCGTTGCAGATCAGTGAACCGTGGGGCAGGGGCAGCGGTGTGATTTCCAAATCGCCGATGGTGAACGGACCGTCGACGATGTGCGGTTCGGGAATGAAATAACCTCTCGGCCAGGGACCGTCATGAAAGGCATAGCTGAAAACGCGTTTGAGGACCTCCATGGTGGCGGCGTTCGCGTAGATCGGCAGGGCGGTGCCGCCGCGCAAATCGCAAAACCGCCGGCAATCATCCAGGCCCATCACGTGGTCGGCATGCGAGTGGGTGAAGACCACGGCGTCGAGCCAATTGAGCTTTTCGCGGAGGCATTGCAGGCGGAATTCCGGCGTGGTGTCCACGATGAGTTTCGTCTTGTCCGTTGCAATGTAAATCGAGGGCCGGGTGCGCCAGTTTTTGGGGTTGGCCAGAAACTCCGGCGGATACTCCTTCCCAATGATGGGCACGCCCTGCGAGGTTCCCGTGCCGAGAAAAATAAATTCAAATGCCATGCTGAGGAAAAATTAACAGAATCGCGAAATTCGGCGACTCGAATTTAGTTTTACACGAATTGCACGAATTTTCACGAATTCAAATATTGCCGGGTAATTCGTGGAAATTCGTGCGATTCGTGTAAAAATCTTTTCTGTCCAATTTATTTTTGCTTCTCGCGCCATCTGTGTTTATCTGTGGC
>DASZPR010000457.1:0-2984 GCA_035550235.1 Verrucomicrobiia bacterium
TCAATGCCAATGGCGTGGCCGAGTTGGGCTACGTTTGGAATTCCAACAGCCCGGCGGCGGCTGGCTTCAACTCCGGGCTTTATCCGCCGCTCAACCAATGGTCTTTCGTGGCGCTCGTGGTCCAGACCAACCAAGCGACGCTGTATTTGTATTACATTGACCCCATTACTTCGCAGCCCGTCCTCAACTCGGCGGTCAATCCCATCCTCCACAGCAATGAAATGTTCAATGTTGCCGGCACCATTGGAACTGACCCTGTCGCCTATACGGCACGGGTCTTCAATGGATACATTGACGACGTGGCGGTCTTCAACTCGGCGATGACCGGCGACCAGCTTCTGGCGCAATTCAGCAAAGGCGTCGGCTTGTCGGGTCCGGTTGCCGCCACCATCGGCGGGCAGCCGCAGTCAATCACCACCTACGCGGGCAACACGGTGAAAATCGCCGCCACCGGCATCAACGGCAGTTCGCCCTTCACTTATCAGTGGCAGTTTGCCGGCGGCGGAAACGTGACTGATGGTGGCAACATTTCCGGGGCACAAACTCCGACCTTGACCATCACCGGCGCGTCCACCACCAACTCCGGCACCTATAAATTGGTCGTCACCAACCCGGTCGGCCCGACCTCCAGCAGCAATGCCGTGGTGAACATCGTCAGCCCGGTGGCGAATTCTTATGAATCCGTGGTGGCGGGCCTCAACCCATTCGCGTTCTGGAAGCTCAATGAAACCAGCGACCCGTCCGTTGGCGGCGTGGTGGCTTGGGATTATATGGGCGGTCACACGGGCACCTATCAAGTCGGCGCGCTGAACGGATTCAACGGCATTGTCGGGCCGGAAGCGCCGGCGTTGCCCGGTTTTCCGGCCAGTTACACGGCTTTGGGAACCGTATCGAACACGGCCAATTCTTATGTGACGGCTTCGGCGGGAAACCTGATCGCAACCAATCTGACCTATGCCATGTGGATCAAGCCGAGCGGCCCCGTGGAGAATTGGGCGGGACTGCTCATGGATCGCGGCGGCGCGGGCGAGGGACTCGGCTTTGGCGGCACGGTGGATGGCACCGGAATGTCCGAGCTGGGCTACACTTGGAACGCTAACAGCACATGGAGTTGGAATTCCAGCTTGTATCCGCCGGCCAATCAATGGTCGTTCGTGGCGATGGTTATTGAACCGACCAAGGCGACGCTTTACTTGATGAACAGCAGCGGCGGCATTCAATCCGCCACCAACGCCGTTGCCCAAGACAGCGAGACCTTTGGCGTGGCTTGGCACATCGGCGACGACGCTCAAGGCGGGACCACTGGCGGCCGCACCTTTCCCGGCAGTATTTCTGATGTGGCCGTTTTCCTCTCCGCCCTGTCTCCCAGCCAGGTGACGGCGCTTTACAATGCGGGCTTGGGGAACGTGGCCCCGCCACCCGTGACCATCAACATTGCTCCGGCCGGCCCCGGAAAGGTGACCCTCACTTGGTCGCAAGGAACGCTTCTGCAAGCCACCAACTTGGCCGGCCCGTGGACATCCACGTCCTTGACATCTGGTTCCACGGTGGAAACCACCAATTCCAGCACCTTCTTCAAGGTGCAGGTTCAATGATTCAAAACCGGCGGCTTAATTCCTAACAAAATGGCGGCGGCGCAATGAGCGTCGCCGCCATTTTTTTGAGCCGGGTAATTTGAATCAGTCCGCCGTGACCGCATGAAAAACGGCCCTTCCGCCAAAAGCAGAAAGGCCGTTGCATTGGTCAAAACTTACGCCTTCAAAATCGCCTCGTAACCGCCGGCTTCGAGTTGCAACGCAAGTTCCTTGCCGCCGGATTTCACGATGCGGCCATCGGCCATGACGTGAACGAAATCGGGCACGATATGATTCAGCAAGCGTTGATAATGCGTGATGACAAGCTGCGCGGAATCCGGGCGTTTCAGTTTGTTCACGCCGCTGGCCACGACCTTGAGCGCGTCAATGTCCAGGCCGGAATCCGTCTCGTCGAGAATCGCGAGCTTGGGTTCGAGCACGGCCATCTGGAAAATCTCGGCGCGTTTTTTTTCGCCGCCGGAGAAACCTTCGTTGATCGAGCGCTTGAGCAAATCTTCGTTGAGTTCGAGCAGCTTGATTTTCTCCTTCACGAGCGCGAGGAATTCGATGGCGTCGAGTTCCGGCTGGCCCTTGTGTTTGCGGATTTCGTTCAGCGCGGCCTTAAGAAAATAAGTGCTGTTCACGCCGGGAATCTCGACGGGATACTGGAACGCGAGAAAGACGCCTTCACGCGCGCGTTCTTCGGGATCAAGCTCCAGCAGGTCTTGGCCGAGATAATTCACCGAGCCTGCGGTCACTTCGTAACCGTCGCGCCCGGCGAGGATCGCGGCGAGCGTGCTTTTGCCGCTGCCGTTCAAGCCCATCAACGCATGGACTTCGCCTTCGTTGATCGTGAGGCTGAAGCCTTTGAGAATTTGTTTGTTCTCCACGCCCGCGTGAAGATTTTTGATTTCAAGAATTGGTTTGCTCATTTTCAAAAAATTATTTTAACCACGGATTAACACAGATAAACACGGATTCAATTTCATAAAACTATGCGTTCAAATTCCAGCTTAGGCTTTTTGAAATTCAAAATCAAACCGACACGCAGTTTCGTGATGCGCAGATAATTTAACATCTGGCCGCGCTCCAAATCCGTGATTCTATCAATCACTTTCGTGTCCACAATTACCGAACCGAAGGCGATGAGGTCGGGAATAAATTCCCCGACTGGCACACCGCGAAACAAAACCCGAAATCGTCGTTGCTGGTCAAACGCGATCCCGTCTTGTTTGAACAAAACGGTCAATGCGTTTTCGTAAATTTTCTCGCCCAGCCCATGCCCGACTTCATTCAAAACGACGAACGCGAAACCAATGATTTTCTCCGTTTCGGTTTTCAAAATCAGCTTAGGCTCGCCGCCTCGCTGCAAGTCTGGTTTTTCACAAACGTCCATTTTCAATTTTTTTC
>DASZPR010000458.1:0-8046 GCA_035550235.1 Verrucomicrobiia bacterium
TTTGGACCTTGGACTTTTGACTGCTTAACAATGCCAAGCAACTTAATGGTATAGCCGAGCTGCCGCGCGAATTGCATATCGATCTTGGAAATCGACCGAATGCCTTCGGTGTGGATTTCGTGATGGTCCACCCAAAAGCCATGAGCCAGCGACGCCAGAATGCCAATTTTGTGCTGGGCGTCAAAACCATCGATATCGAGGTCCGGCGGCGTTTCGGCGTAGCCGAGTTTTTGCGCATCCGCGAGCACTTCGCCAAAGTCCGCGCCTTCGAGCTTCATGCGGGTGAGAATGTAATTGCAGGTGCCGTTGACGATTCCGTAAATCGCGGGAAACTGGTTCGCCACAAAACCTTCGCGTAGCGACTTGATGATGGGAATGCCGCCGCACACGCTGGCTTCGTAATAGAGATTCGCACCATGTTTGGCCGCGGCCGCGAACAATTCCTTTCCGTGCGCCGAGAGCAACGCCTTATTGGCGGTCACGACGGTTTTGCCCTTTTCCAGCGCGGCAAGAATCATCGTTTTCGCGATGCCGGTGCCGCCGACGAGTTCAATGACGATGTGGATGTCGGGATCGTTGACCACTTCCTGCCAATTGGCGGTCAGGAGCGAACGGCTGATGGGGTAGGGGCGCGGCTCGTCAATGGATTTGACGGCGATTTTGCGAAAAGCGATTTTGACGCCGAGGCGCGCGGCCATGAGTTCGCCATTTTGTTGAAGCGCGTGGAACACGCCGCTGCCAACAGTTCCACCGCCAATCATGCCAAGATTCACCTGCTGCATAAGGGCGCAAAGAGTGCCGGGAAAAGGGCGGGGGGACAATTTAATTTTGAACCTGTCCGACGCGCGTTCTCAGAACCAGTAACGAGCCAAGCACAAACAAAACCGCGCTATAACCAAAAGCGACACCCGTGCCAAAATTTGTCCAAAGGAGGCCGACGATGATGCTGGAAATGAAATCGCCGATACCGTTGACGGTGGCGAGGACGCCGAAAGCCATGCCGTGATGCTCTTCGTCCACAAGTTCGGCGCAGAGGGAATCTTCCAAGGTTTCTTCAACGCCAACGTAAATACCGCCGAGCACGAAGATTAAAATGAAAGTCCAGACAGTGACGGGCAGTGCAATGACGAGAACTGCCATTACCGCCGCCAGTGCGTAGCCAGCGGAAAGCACAAAGGGTTTTTTGAAGCGATCGGCGAGCCAGCCGGAGATGGGCGCGGACGCGGCATAGAAGACGTTGTGCGCGACATAGAGACCGACGGCGAGACTGGCGGCTTTGGCGGTGCCGAGGCTGGGCGCGAGTTTTTGCGTGGCGAGCAGAATCAGCATGCTGTGCGCGAAATCCCCGGAGCCAAAAAGCCCGACGGCGAGGAGGAATTTGCGATACGGTTTCGGCATCGAACGCAATCGTTCGCCAAAGGAAACATGCTTGACCGGTTTTCGTTCTTTTTCCTGGACAACGAACGCAATGAGGGCGGCGGCGGCCAGGCCGGGGATCAGGGTCAAAGCAAAGAGCGGCGGGTAATGATGGTGAAACGCAGCGAGTAGAAAAAGCGCGCTCGCCGGACCGATGATGGCGCCGATCGTATCCATCATGCGCTCGAAGCCAAAGGCGCGGCCGTAGGTTTCCTTGGTGACAGCGGAGGCGAGCAGGGTTTTTTTTACCGGTGTGCGCACGCCGCGTCCGAGCCAGGCACCGGCGCGCGCGATTAAAACGTGCCAGGCAGTCGTTGCGAGTCCGAACGAGGCAGTGCCCAAGGCGGTGACGATATAACCAAGGACGGCGATGGGTTTGCGACGCTGCAATTTGTCGGTGTAAAAACCGGAACCCATTTTGGCCGCGCTTGAGAGGCCGTCGGAGACGCCCTCGATGATTCCTAACCACGCGGCGGCCACACCCATGGTGGCGAGAAAGGTGGGCAGCAAGGCGGTGGCGACTTCGTGGGAAAAATCGCTAAACAGCGAGGCGAGGCCAATGCCAAGCACCGTCCGGTTCAGCCAGCGGAGTCGGGGTGTTTGCGGTTTATCGCTGCTCATGAATATCCGCTATCTCACTTTACGGTGATGGCTGGGAGCGCGGGGGAAGGACGAGGATTTGCCCGCTCATCGATGGCTGATGCATGGCGCAAATGAAGTTGAACAATCCTTCGCGATGGAAGGTGAAAACGTACGTGGTTTCTTTCAACGGCGGCAAAAGCATTTTCAGAAAAACCTGATCGGGCGCGAAGAGCATGAAATCGTGATTGTCATCAGACTGCAGGTTCAAAAAATGAATCATCGTCGGCTCGTCCTTATGCACGGCGAAAAAGCTGGGCGAGAAGGCGTAGACTTCGCCGAACTTTGCCACAGTTTCTTTCGGGCCGGTTTCCTTGACGGCGACGGCATGGGTTTGGATGTAAACGTTCGCGCCGACCGGGCCATTGGTATTGCTCGTGACGGAGACGATTTTGGAGGCTTCGGCATTCGGGAGGTAGAACGTGGACATGTCGAGCTTCTCGCCCGCGTTGCCCATTTCTTTTTCGCTCATGCAGCCCGTGGCGGCGATGGCCAGGAAAAAAACAACAATCAAAAATTTCGAGTTCATTTATTTTATTGAGCCGCGTTGAAGTGAGAGGCGATCAGGTTTGCGATGTCCTGCAAGCGTTGAGTTTCCTCCGGCGTGTACTCGTGCTGGCGCCGAGTGCCAATGCCCAGCGTGCCGATGATTTTTCCATCGCGATGCATGGGCACGCACAACGCGCCACCCACGCCGGTTTGTTTTGCGCCCGGCTTGGCCACGCCGCTGGTATCCGTCTGCAGGTTGCAAATCGTGACCGGTTTGTTTTGCGCGACCGTCTGTCCGGCGATGCCTTTGCCGACGGGAATGGTCTTGATGACGTCGAGCATTTGCGGCGGCAGTCCGACTTGCGCGCCAAGTTGAAGCAATTGTTTTTCGGCATCGAGCCAATGAAGCGTGCCCGTCTCGGATTGGAAATCCGAAAGGATTTGCCCCAGTGCCGCCTCCAATCCTTTCATACGGTCTGCTTCACTGTTCAGTAGCGCGGCAATTCGCGCGTTTAAATTGTCGGTCATCATTGGGCGGTCTCGGTTGAATCTTCGCCCGAACGGTAATGGACAACCTTCACTTTTTCCAGCGTCACCAAACCGCCGCCCATCATTTCGTCCAGCACCGGGAGGAAGGAATTAATTTTTTCCTCGCTGTCGACGATTTCGATGACCAGCGGCAGGTCCATGGAAAGGCGAATGATTTTGGACGTGTGCATGCGGCTGGATTTGCCGAAGCCCATCGGCCCGCGCAGCACGGTTGCCCCGGCGAGATGCATTTCGCGCGCCTTGAGCACGATGGCCTCATAAAGCGGCTTGTGATCCGCTTTGTCGCTTTCGCCAATGAAGATGCGGAGTGAAACGGCGTCTTTGGGGATTTGCATATCAATGTCCTTTCATCGTATTGAGCGCGCTGCCCAGCAGGTAGCCGAGCCAGACCGCAATCATGCAAAGCACGACGGACAAAAGAATATTGCCGCCGGCGTAAAACCATTCCCGGTCCTGAAGCAGCTTCAACGTCTGTAGGCTGAACGAGGAAAACGTGGTGTAACCTCCGCACACGCCGGTGATGAGCAGTTGCGTGGCGAACGCACGCGATTGCGGGGTCATTTTACCTTCGGGCAACGTCAGTGCGCCAAGCACGCCGATAAGGAACGAACCGGTGATGTTGACGAGAAGGGTGCCCCAGGGGAAAGCGCCGCTGGTCTTTTCGGAAATAAAACCACCGATGCCGTACCGCGCCATGCTGCCGAGCGCACCGCCGATTGCTACCCAGAGATATGCGAGCATAATGTCTCCTACCGTAATCGTCGTGGTAATTTCACGACCCAATCCGCCTTCTCACGTCGGCGGCTACGAGTTCGGTAGGAGTTATCAGCGCTGAAACGGTCAGGCGGTTTTCCCATTCAGGACGGCAAACTCCATTGCCGTCTTATTCATATTAACAGGCGGACGGGTTGGCAATGGAAAATCTTGACGGAGCGGGCCTCGCCGGGTAACTGAGTTCAACCAATCGCGCTGCTATGAAATTTCCTTTATCCGTCCTGCTCGGCGCCATGATTTTGGCCGCGGCCACGGCGGCGGCAGAAGATATTCGAAAACCCGACCTGATCATTGCGGGTGTGACTTCAAACGCCGCCGGAATTTTGGCCTATAGTCCTGACGGACGGCATCTGGCTGTGGCGAGGGACAGGAGCATCCAGATTTATGATCCGCGGATAATGGAATCGTTGAAAACTCAATTGAGGCGCACGCTCAGTGGCCATGAGGGGGAAATTCTCGGGCTTGCGTTCAGTGATACCAATACGCTCGTTTCCATTTCACGGGATCAGACGGCGAAGATTTGGGACCTCGAGACGGGTAAGTTGCTTCACACCGCGGAATTGCATTTGGGAAAACAGAATCGTTTCGTGATTGCACCAGGCCAGCAACCCCTGGCCGCCGATTCGTCGTCCGGAAAAGCGCGGCTTTGGAATTATCGAACCGGTGAATTGCTCAAGAGTTTTGAGCCAAATGATTCCTGGGCGAGCACGCTGGCGTTCACGCCGGATGGTAAGTCGCTCGTGATTGGAACGGAAAAAGGCGTGTTGCGCGTGATGGACGCGGCGGCCTGGACGGTGACGCGGACGATTGATTTGGACAGTCCGGTGCGGTCGCTCGCCGCGAGCGCGGAGCGCATCGCAGTGGGTTATTCGGATGGCACGGTGGCGATTTTGAATTTCGGCGACCAGCCGTCTGTGCCTGAAGTGAAGAAACAGAACGGCGTTATCAACGCGATCGCGTTCAGCCCGAAAGGGGAGGTGTTTGCCTCCGCGAGCGCAGACCACACGGTCGAGGTGTGGGACGCGAAGACTCTAAAACCGCTTTGCTCACTGCAGGGACATGCCGCACCAGTGGTGGCTGTCGCATTCAGCCCGGAAGGGCGAAGAATCGCGTCGATGGATTCGGAAGGAGTCGTGAATTTTTGGACGGTCCCTTAGCCGCCGACATGAGGAGGCGGATTTTCTAATCGCAAACGTCGTCCGCCTCGTTACCTCGGCGGCTACCGATCACTTGTTGCGCGTCTGATACGTTTTCTGATGCCCGGTGGCGGGAATCGAAATGGTGTAGGTCTTGCCAGATGGATCGACGGAGAGTTTGATGTAATTGCCGTCGCATTTCTCCGGAATATTCGCGATGAATTCGTCAGCGGTATTATCTTCCACATCGGCGCGGACATTTTTGTGCATTTGATACATCGCCTGGATTCCGGGCGAGGATTTCAATCCTTCGATGGTCGATTTGGCGGTGCCTTTGCGCGCGCCGTTGTTCATCACAGAAACCGTCGGCGCGAGGCTGTGGATGAGCAGGGGATTGTTGCTCAAATCCAGGCCGTGATGGTCCACTTGGTAAACATCCACCTGGCCAACACGATTAGTCGGGCAAACGAGCACGCGTTCGGCGTTCCACGTCAAATCGCCCCCGTCAAAAAATCGAAACGGGCCGTAATCAAGGACGAATACAGCGCTGTTGACGTTGTCGCTGGTGTCGATTGGTTTATTGGTGACGGCATCGGTGCAAACGGGATTGAGACCGGCACCCGCCGGTGGCGCAACGAATTCCTGCGAGACTCCGAGGCAGCGCAATGAGAGCTTCGGTTCGTTGGCGATTTGTTTGAGAGAAATGGTATCACCGGGATGAAGCAGATGATGACGGTCCGCGGAAAAATCGCGGTACGGTTTGATAAGGTTCAGCCAATTGGTCGCGCGCGGGTTATGGTCAGGGTCCGAATCCGGGATTCCCTTATCGTAAACCTGGCCGATGGGAATGAGCTTGGACAATTCGGCTGCGCCACCGTAGTGATCCGTATGAAAATGCGTGAGAATGAAATAATCGATTTTCTTGAGACCGGCGATTTGGGTCGTTTTGTAGATGCGGCCTGGGTCGCGAGTGCCCGGATTGCCGGAATCGATGAGGATGGATTCACCGGCAGGTGTCACGATCAATGTTGCGCCGCCCCCTTCGACATCGTTCCAATAAATATCAAGCGTATGAGAGGCAGACGGTTCCGCTCCCACCCAAATGGCAATGCAAAGGCCGAGGACAATGAGCGTAAAGAATCTGCAAAACGCATTTTTCATGGGTGAAAAGTTGTGAGCGAGATGCTAACGAGCAAAAACAAAAAGCACAGGACGAAATTCGTCCTTTTGGATGTGTTGGAGCGACGCGATGCTTTAGAACTGCTGCTTGATTGAATCCACCGGCATTTCAAAAAGTTGTTGGATCCAGTTATCCTTGTTCTTCATAAACACATTCACATCGATGTTCTGGTTCTTGCGTTTGCTTAAAGGAATTCGGTTTGAATAAATCACCGCGTAAACCCCCGTGGGAGTTTCGACAAATCTGGTTAGGACAAACTCCAGGTGGTCGGTTTTTCCGGGCTTGCCTAGAAGCAACTCCAGTATGACGTCCGACTGGTCGCCTTCCTTTTTCTCATGAAGTTTTGGCTCCAGTGCGACCAGCGATTTTCTTGCTTCGAAATACGGTCCTGAGACCGCCTTGATTTTGGTTTCCTTGGGATGAGCTTGAAATGTGATCAGTGTTTTCCACGTATTTGTGGTTTCCTGATCAGTGAAAAATTCCTTTATGGTTGAGCCGTTGGTTTTTGCTTCCCATCTTGGTGAGTAAACCTTCCCGTCGAATTTGATTTCGGCTTTGGAAACGAGCTGTACCAGGAGCAAAAAGGCCAACATAAAAATGGTTTTTTTCATAATAGGTTACACCCTCTAAGGCCATCCGAAGCCCCCTATGGGCTTGCCGCACCCTAAGTATCTTCCAGAAAGGTGTCAATTGAAACGCGGCTTGTCATTGACGATTGGCAGCCACATGAAATTGCGGCGCTAGGGCGCAAAAAATGTTGGATAAATTCCCGGATTTTGCGTTACATTACGGCATGACATCGACAGAGAGCGCGGTGGTTCCAGCAGCTTCACAGGAAGAGGTTCAAAACGGATGGAATGAATTGACGCTGAAGGTGAAGCAATTGGAAGCAGAAGTCGCCGTGCGCGAACAGGAGAATAAAAATCTTCGCACCGTTTTGGAACGTCTCATCGAGCATCGCCAAAAATCACACTCCGAACTCGTCCTCATCCTCAGCGGTCTCGTCAGCAAATTGCCCATCAATGATGTCGGCGTCATTGTTTCCAAGCTCGTCGAGCACAACGCCCACGTGAGCGAAACCTGCGCGGCGTTGGCCAAGGGCAAAGCGGACGCCCCATTGCCGCAGCCGATGATTCTCAAGGCGCTGGAACAAACCCGTCGCGAATTGGCCGCCGGCGTAAAAGCCACCGTGGAGGAACTGATCGCCTCTGACGCGCCCCTCGATGCCGAGATGCTGCACAGCTTTGTCACGACTCCGGGGACGTTCTTTTCGCCGCCGGCCATCCGGGCTACCCGCGGGTTCATCAAGGGCCAAATACCTCGCGAACGCATTGCCAGGGAATTTGGTGACGCCGCGATCCCGTTGTTCAACGACATGACGACCGGAAAGCTGAATCCGAATCCCAAGCCGGAAGAGATTTCACTGTCGTTTAAAAATGAATTCGAGTCGTTGCTGCCGCAATCTGGATTGTCGGCGGACAAGCAGGCGAAATTGAAGGCTTTATATCAGCAGGTGCAAAAAAGCAAAGCGCACACGCCGGAAACTCGCACGCAGAAGAGTTTGTTCCTCAAGCTGTCGTTCCTGCTGGAATTGATCCAGTACTACGAGAACCAGGGCACCGAAGCGCCGGACGTGGTTTTTGCGCAGCGCATGCCGGCGCTCGTCGAACAACTGGTGGTCACCGGGCCGAACGATCCGCTGGATGAGAAATTGATTTTGCAGGCGGAAGCGTTGCTGGCGCTCGTGGTGAATCCCGATTATCGCCACGCGACCATAAACAACATCGGCAAGGGCGGCGGCTCGGCGGCGACGTTGCGGCATGTGCTGCGGTTGCGCGCGGAAAAAATCGCGGACCCGGATTT
>DASZPR010000459.1:0-5872 GCA_035550235.1 Verrucomicrobiia bacterium
CTTCCTCCGAAAACCTTACCGTAAGTTTTTCCGAATTCTCAAAACGTGCTAAAACCTCTCCGGTGAAAAAGACCGTCGCCGGAACCGAAACGCCGAGATCCCGCTCGGCCAGTTCGCCAACATCCGCACCAGCCGAACCGATGCCCTGAGCTCCCTTCGAATTCCGGCTATCAACTATCAACTACCAACCATCAACCAACTTGAAAACTCGCATCAGCAAAATCGCTCGTCTTCCGCTCCAAATCCGTGAGCAACTAAATCAGCGTCTGCTCAACGGCGAAATCGGAGCCCCCTTGCTGCGCTGGCTCAACGAATTGCCCCAAACCAAAGAAATCCTTGCTCAACTTTTCGTTGGCAAAGCCATTACCAAGCAAAACCTCTCCGAATGGCGGCACAGCGGCTATCAGGATTGGCTCCGCCACTGGCACCGGCAGGAACGCTTCCAGCAAATGAACGAGCAAGGCGAAGAACTGGAAGGGAACGAAGGGTCCGAAGACCTTTTCGAAAACTTCTCCCGCCTCATCCTCGCCGAAATGGCTGAAGACCTCAACGACCTCCCCAAAATCACCAACCGCACCGAGCGTTGGAAACGATTGCGCGAAATCTCCCGTGACCTCGCCCGCCTCCAACACAGTTACAACCACAGCCGCAAAGTCGCTTTATCCTTTGCAAAATGGAATCACAAAACTGGCGCTGTCGGCCAGTCCAACGGACAAGAAGAAAAAGAAGCTCTCAAAAGTGCCCACTCCGCGCAGAATCCCGAACCCGTCGCACCCAGTCCAACCGAGTCCAATCAAAAAAATTCCGCCGCCGTCCTGCCCATCACCCGGATCATCTACCATCGCCAATGTGGCTTTGGCTGCATCTGTAAAAATTGCCACCCCGACGATGGCGAATACCCCTACGCTCAAGCCGTTAAAGACTATGAACACCACCAAGACCCCGCTTACTGCCGTCAGGAAAATGCCCTCATCTTCAATGGGGACTGCGATTGCTACTGTGGCTGCGCCAAGAGCATCGCTTGGGAGCAAAGAACTCCCGGCCAGTTTCCCTATGCGATATCAGCAAACCATGCGCGTGTCCCTTGAAACCGTTACCCGTCTTTCTTGCCGATTGACCGTGAAACTTGCCGTTGGCACAATTGCGGGAGTCAGAAGTAAAGAAGCAAAACCCGAATCCAGGATCCATTCATGCACCTGCTCGTATTAAGATACCCTGTGCGACTTCTCGCTCATTTAATTTTCATCCTCGCATTTCTTCCGCTGTTCCTGCATGCGGACGCGCCTTATGTCTACACGCAAGCTGCGACCGTTACAAACAGCGCTCCCACAACGGCCGTTTTGAATGGAATGGTGACCCCTAATGGCGTGGCGACGACCGCCTGGTTTGAGTGGGGGCTGAGCACCAATTACGGCAATCAAACCGCTTCGGTCAGTTTGGGAAGCGGTTCCGCTGTGAAGGCGTTTGCAAGCGCGATTAGCGGCCTCTCGGGAAAACAACGGTATCATTATCGTGCGGTGGCCAGCAACAGCGTCGCGGTGGTATACGGCTGGGATCAAATTGTTCCGCTGGGAAAAACGCTCCTGGCGTGGGGCGCTAATGACTATGGCAAAGCCACTGTGCCTGGCGGCATCAGTAACTTCGTGGCTGCCGCCGGCGGTGATTACCACAGTCTTGGTCTGACCACCGACGGCAACGTGATTCCTTGGGGGGGCGTGTGGGGGACCAATGTGCCAACGGGGTTATCGAACGTGGTCGCAGTGGCTGCCGGCGAGTACGACAGCCTGGCGTTGAAGAATGACAGCACCGTCGCCACATGGGGGCTCTACTCGGATGGAAACTCGGGCACCCTTAAATCGATGTTTGTACCCGTGGGGTTGAGCAACGTGGTGGCTGTGGCGGGGTGTGGGTCCCACTTTCTGGCCTTGCGAAATGACGGCTCGGTGGTGGCCTGGGGAGATTACTATGATTGGGTGCCGGGAAATTATTCGCCCGTGTTCCTTCCGCCGGGCTTGGGCAACAATGCCGTGGCTGTGGCTGCGGGAGGCTCGGAGAGCCTGGCTCTCTTGAACGATGGCTCGGTGATGGTTTGGGGTGTCACCTACAACGGGGGCTCTGCCAACAACACCTATCAGCATAAGACCGACCTCGGCGCGGTGGTCGCGGTGGCGGCCGGGAACTCCCACAGCCTGGCGCTCCGAAGTGATGGTACGGTGACATCGTGGGATAGCACGGTGCCAGTCGGCCTTAGCAATGTGGTGGCGATAACTGCGGGTGTTAATTATAGTCTGGCGCTGAAGAACGATGGCAAGGTCGTGGCTTGGAACACGGCGGGCACCATTCAAAGCACGCCAACGGGTTTGAGTAATGTGGTGGCGGTCTCCGCCGCGCCTTATCATAGTTTCGCAATCGCAGCCGATAATGTGTTGGTGCCGACGCTTTCTACGGTCAACGGCTTGTATTCTCCGGGGGCTCCGTACCAGATAAGTTTTACCGGCACGGCAGGTTCCATGTTCGGCGCCTGGGCATCGACCAATCTGACGGATTGGGTGCGATTGGGAAATGCCGCGGAGACCTCACCGGGCAATTTTCAGTTCAGTGATTTTGCAGCTACAAATTATCCGCATCGATACTACCAGGTGCGATGGCCGTAATTCACGCGGGGCCGTCGGCGATGGAGAGGACAATCTTCCCGCGCGCGTGACCGCTCTGGCTCAGTTCCTGGGCTTTACGGGCGTCGTAGAGGGGGAAAACGTTTTCAACCGTCACCTTGATCTGGCCGCTGGCGACGAGTTTGGCGATTTGGCTCAGCTCTTCGTTGCGTTTGGCGTCTTCGACCATGAAAATTCCCCGCACGTGGTGCGCTTTGGCCTTTTGCTCGGAGGGCGGTTGCACGATCGAAACCAGCACGCCGCCTTTTTTCAAAACTTTCCAGGAACGTTCCTGCGTGTCGCCGCCGATGGTGTCGAACACCACGTCGGCGTCTTTCACGACTTCCTCGAAACGTGTGGTGCGGTAATCGATGAATTCATCCACGCCCAGGCTGCGCACCAGGTCGGCGTTGGAACCCGACGCGGTGCCGATGACGTGGGCACCTTTCCATTTCGCGAATTGCACGGCGAACCCGCCGACGCCTCCCGATGCGGCGTGTATCAAAACTTTTTGCCCGACGGTGAGTTTGGCTTCGTCAAACAAGGCCTGCCAGGCGGTCATCGCCGGCACCGGGATGGCCGCAGCATGCACGTGATCGATTTCCTTGGGCTTTTCGACAATGTGCGCGACCGGTGCGAGCGCGTATTGGGCGTAGCTGCCACTTTCATCTGCCACGCTGCCAAAAACCATTTCGCCCACGCGATATTCGGTGACGTCGGGACCGAGCGCTTCGATCTCGCCGGAAAAATCGCTGCCCATGATCGAGGGCAACGGGATTTGACCGAGTTTGCCTTCGCGAAGTTTCCAATCGACCGGGTTGATTCCGGCGGCGTGGACGCGCACCAGGACCTGGTGGGGGCCGGGTTCCGGGCGGGGCGTTTCTTCGAACTGCAGTACGTCGGGTCCGCCGAAGGTATGAATTTGCACGGCCCTCATTGTCTCGGTCATTGTTGTCGCCATAAAATTTCCTGTTTGCTCGATTTCAGGGTTGGTAACGCGAGGTATAAAAACCTTACTCAACATTGTAGCATAGAACCCCATTTGCAACGGGGTAAAGACCCCGGGGAGATTGGTAAACGCCGAACGCGGAATGAGGGGGGAAAGAATTCGGGGCGGGCAGTGTTCGCAATGGACTAACGAACAGCCACCCGCCCCGCGATCGCTGGAGGAACAGACGATCAGATCAGGAATCTCAGAAGAGATAAATGATGTTGAGTGCGAGCGAGACCGCATTTTTGTCATGCGGAACGCCAGGCGTTACGCCACCGAAGGGTCCGGTGCCGTCGAAGCTGCGGTCCCAACGCAGTTCCGCGCGGCTGACGACGTTCTTCCACAGCGAATAATCCGCCGTGACGGTCAAGCTGCCGAGTTGGTCGTTGCCGTTGTGGAATGTCGTGGCCGAGCTGCCGGGAGCGTAGTACCAACCTTGGGTCGCGCTGGTGTAATCCAGGCGGGTATTGATTTTGAGCTTCTCGGTGGCTTGATACATGATGTACAGCGCGGTGGCATTGGCGTAACCGCCGCTGGGGCGGCCCACGTATTGGCCAATGTCTCCGGTGTAGTCATACGCGATGCCGAGTGACAATCCGGTCACTGGCAGCGGCATGGTGCCGCCGACGTACCATTGGTCGACGTGTTCATTATTGCTCACGTTTGGTCCGGTGGTGTAACCCGCGGAGAGCGAGGCGCCTTTCATGAAGCCCCAGCTATCCGGCGCCGTGAGCGTGAACATGGCGAGATAGGCCTTGGCGGATTCGATATGGGATTTCGCGTCAACTTGTGAGTTGAACGGTCCCACGTTGCCCACGCCGGCCTGAAGGCTCAGCCAATCGGCAACTTTGTAAAATGCCGCCACGCCCGTGTGCGCGGAGGTTTCGTTGAAGAACCCGTAGGAGCGGCTCCAGTTCGGATCCTTGTAGCTGTCGTAAGCTTCATAACCGTTGAACGTGCCGAACTGGCCGACGTGGAATTCCAGTCCGTTGCCGATGGGGACGTGGAGGTTGACGTAGGCTTCGTTCATGGCGAAATCAGTCGCCGGCGCACCGATGATACCTGTGCCGCGCTTGGCAGCGCCCGGGCCCATCAGCATTTGCACGTGATAGCCGGCGGACCAAGAGCTCGAATCGGGCGTCTTGTCCAACGTGAGGCTCACGACGTTCAGGTTAAATCCGTCCTGCACGTCCGCGCCGTCATAAACACGGCCGGGCATGTTGGCGTCGCCGGTGCCGAATTTCCAAACGGCGGTGGTATCGACGTAGCCACTCAGGGTTGTTGACGAGAGTGCAGTCAAAACGGTGCTGGGCGCAGGAGCGTCGTCCGCGAGCATTACCGCCGGGATACTGACTAATCCGGCACTCAACAGCATTTTGGTCCACTTACTTATTTTCATAATGTGTTTTTTAGGGTTCACTTTTGGGTCGTACGCCTTGTGCGCACTTTTGGTTTCACCAGCGCCAAGCAAAATCAATGCCTCCCCGCGAATTGGCGTCCGTGTCCGCGAATGCCGGGGCGGTGGTGAATTTCACGCGAATGTTTTTCGAAACACGTTCTCCACAAGGCTAATTTGCTTGAGTGAATATTTTTGTTGATGATGTTGAAATAAAATCAGCAGCGCATAAATCGTGTGCGGAGCTCCGAAATTTTTTTCACGGGCGCGGCGGGCATGGGGTGATTTACGTATTTGTTTGCAGCGCTTTTGTTGAGGTCGCGATTTTTGAAACCGGGGCGCGCGACGCGAAAGATTTTGGATCGGAGGGAAAACTTTTTGTCCGTACAAATTCGTTTGTGACGTCTCAGCAACAAGCGGAATATTTTTTGGCTTCTTCTGTTCATCCTTTTACCGCGTGCGCAATTTTCCACTGCTCGTGCGGCGCATAAAAAATTCATTTCAGAAAACTTCGTTGCGGAATTCGTTGAATAAGCACGCGTTGGCGGAAAATTTTCTCGTATGGCACATCGGGTGCTGAAATGCCGATGTCAACATGGCCGCGTGCATGGCGGCGTGTCGCGACAAAGAACTGAACCAATACGTAGAAGAAAAACCGAACAGAACCCACACTCGCTATTATCGATATGAAAAAGACGCTGTCCTTCCTAAAGAAACCATTTCTCGCGTTCAGCCTCGCGGCCGCGCTGGCCGCACCGACCTACGCCGCTGACACAGTCAAAGTCGGCATCCTGCATTCGCTCAGCGGCACGATGGCAATCAGCGAAACCTCCT
>DASZPR010000460.1:0-9246 GCA_035550235.1 Verrucomicrobiia bacterium
AGGTCGCCCATCTCGGCGTCGAATTCGGGATTTGAAATGTGCATGTCGGCGTGGGTCGATTTAATTTCTTTTCCTTCGTAGTGCGCGGGGCCGCCGGTGGCGAGGGCGAGAAATTGCACGAGATGGGTTTCCAATTTTTTCACATTTTCAGGAGTCGAATCCCAGGTGACAGATTTGCCGCTGTGAAAAGAAAAACCGCCTTGCTTGACGCCTTTGCGATCCCAATTCACGCGGGGGTCCTGCAAGGCGCGCGGAGTGAAATCGGCGACGATGTTGGAGATGCCGGTTTCGCGACCGAGGCGGTCGTAGAGGGATAATTTGCCCTCAGCTTGCGCGGGCTGGTTGGTGCCGTTCACCATATTGTTGGTGTTCGATTCCACGACGGCTTTCTTCACGTCTTTTTCTCCGGCGCCTTCGCCGGTGCCGCTGAGCTGTTCATCCTTGGCCATGCGCTGGCTGGCGCGTTGATCGGCTTCACGGCTGCCGGAGGTAAAAAAGTCGGTGTTCTTTGTCTGCGCTTTGCCGCCGCCGCAACCGCTGGTGAGCGCGAGGGCGAAGGCCAATAGCACGAGCGTACAAAAGTGGAGAATTCTTTCTGGGCGAACAGAATAATTGATTCCCCTGAACCCTGAGCACCACCTCACCCCGACCCAATGACTCGCTCGCTCCCGCTCTCTCGGCCCTCGCGGGCCTCCGCCTTCGGCCGGATTCCTTTCACCGCTTCCCAAGCGGCTCAAGTCCCCCACTTCGTGGCGGAGAGGGAGACGGGCGGGCGTAAGATCGTTCACGCTCTTCTCACGACTATGATCTTTTCCACGGAGCCGACTGCCAGTCGGCGATACAGCAGGCTGCCAGCCTGCGCTACATTCCATTTCATTGCGGGTCGACATATAATTTTCGGGGAACGGTATATGCATGGTTGCCTTCATAGGTTTTCAATCATTGGGCGGTGTCTGAAGTGGAAAGATTTTCGGTGAAATCGGGGGCGCCGAATTTCAATTCGTCGTTGCTCCCGGCGACATCGTTTTCCACGCGCGGCAGATAGGCGCGGATAAAGGCGTTGCGCAGGATGTTCCCGATGGTGGCGAGCAGATCGGTATGGGTGGAACTGGAGACGTCGGCGGTGAATGGGATGAGGGTGCCGAACTGGTCGCGCGAGCGGTTCTTCAGGATGTTGGTGGTGAAGCCGACGAGCGCCTGCCAGAAAAATTGGAGGATGTTGTCTTCCTTAATGTCCTGCTTGATGCTGAGGACTTTTAAATTCCGGAACAGCGGTTTGACGTAGCCGGTCATCTGCCCTTCCTTGGAATCGGCTTCGATCACCAGATCGAACCAGCCGCGTTTGAAATCGAATTTTCCATAGGCGAGCGCGAGGTCGTTGATTTTCGTGACGTCGAGACCGAGCAGGCGCAGCGCCAGGTGAAACGTGGGGTGATAGGAAAACGGGTCGAGGGTCATTTTGAAGTCCAGTTTCGCCTGGTCCATCGCGGTGGCGGTTGCCTGCACGGTGGCGACGAGCGGGGTGGTTGAATCCTGGATATTGCCAAGGTTCTCGATGGAGCCATTCACCTGCGAGAGGTAAACGTCAAACGGTTTGGGCGTTTGGTAGGCGCGAAAATGAACGGAGCCGTCGTGGATTTCGGCGCTATTGATTTTGAAGGGCGACAGGTCATTGAGCGTTTGGAGCCAGGGACCGCCGCTGCCGGTTTGGGAATCCTGTTCGGAGGGCGCGTCGACGAAATTGATTTCCGGTTCCTGCATCAGTACGCGGGCGACGATGCGGTGATGCAGGAGGGCGTTCCATTGAATCGCGAAGTCCAGGCGTTTGGCGGAGAAGAATGGCACGGGGACATCGCCAGTCCGTTTGCTGAGTTTGATGTCCGTAATTGAATAGGCGCCGCGCAGCAGATGAATCTGCACGGGGCCAATGGTGCCGGCGTACATTTCATTGCGATCCAGAGTGCGATTGACGTAGTCCCGCACGAACCATGGAAGAAACAGGCGCGCGACTCCGAGGAGAACAACGATGACGAACAGGACATAGCCAAGCTTTCGCAAGCGATGGCGCTTCGGGCGGGTGGGTTCACCGGGCCGTTGTTTTCGGAACATAGACGTTCGAGGAAAATCTAGTCTGGAGGGCGGTGAGCCTAAATAGGGTGATTTCCGCCTGATTGTCCGGCTGTTTCGTGTGTGCAAAATGAATGCCTTTGGCGTCTGGCGGATGATAACTCGCCGACGGGACGCTGGCCCTCCCCGAGCTAGGCAAAAAATGTGCAGCAGATAATGCTAAGAATGGCACATAAGTTGCGCTGTTAATTGGGGTAAGTCTCTAGGCTTTAATGCTATGGGCGTTATGGAAAAATTACAGCCGAAGAGAGGACTAACGACATTCACCCGCGTGGTGATGCTGGTAGCACTCTACTTTCTGGGCGGCCTCCTCGGTAAACAGGCTTCGTTTTTATCCGGAAGCATGGTGCTGGTGTGGCCACCCGCGGGCATTGCTTTGGCGGCGATTCTGCTCTATGGCTACGGGTTTTGGCCTGGTGTCGCATTTGGGGCTGTCCTATTTGCGTTCATTAATGGGACTCCGCTCGGGTTTTTCACGTTTGGGACGGCCATCGGCAACACGATGGGCGCCATCATTTGCACTTACCTGCTAAAAAGATTTGGCCGGTTCAATAGCGCGATGGAGCGGACGCGGGATGTGACGGGGTACATAGCGCTCGCCTGCTTTCTGGGCACAACGGTCAATGCCGCGTTCAATTTTGTGGGTCTCATTTACAGCGGCGCGGAGTCATGGGACCATCTTGGCAACGGCACGCTGATGTGGTGGGTGCCCAACGGCCTGGCCGCGCTGGTGGTGGCGCCATTGATTATCACCTGGGCGACGCCCACGTCCCGGCCTTGGAACGGCCGGCTCATTGTGGAGGCGGTTATTTGCGGGCTGGGTCTTTTTGGCGGGACGTTCCTCTCGTTCAACTCCTGGTATGTGCAGGGCATCCAGAATTATCCGCTCGCCTACCTGCCGTATCCGTTTTTGATTTGGGCGGCGCTGCGTCTGGGGCCAAGGGGGGCGACCGCGGGCACATTCGTCGTTACCAGTATGGCGGTTTATTCCCTGCTGCAAGGGACGGGGCCGTTTGTGGCGAATGGCGAACGGGAAAGTCTGATGCTCATCGGCAGTTACATCGCGATTCTCGCGATCACCAACCTGCTGCTGGCGGCGGGAGCCGCTGAACGGCGGCAGGCGGAACTGGAGGTTTCGCAGAGTGAAAAGCGTTTTCGCGCGATCGTGCAGGACCAGACGGACATGATTTGCCGCTTCAAACCGGACGGCCGCATGACCTTCGTCAATGACGCCTTCTGCCGTTTTCATGGAAAACCCGCGCATGAGTTGATTGGGAAAAACTTTTTCCAAACTTACACCGAGGAGGACGCGGCGATTCCCTTGAGCTATGTGAACTCGCTGCCAAAGGAGGAGCCGGTGGTGGCCTTCGATCATCGCCTGCGTTCGCCGGACCAGGTCGTGGTGTGGCATCAATACCGGATTCGCCGCCTCTTTGCGGAGAATGGCGAGACGCTGGAATTTCAGGCGGTGATCCAGGACATCACGTCGCGCAAACAGTCGGAACAAGCGTTGCGGGCGAGTGAAGAAAAATATCGCTCGCTCATCGACAACATCCCGGACGTGGTCTGGACCGCGAATTTCAAACGGGAAATCATTTACATCGGCGGCAATGCCGAAAAGGTTCTCGGCTATAGTTCCCCGGAGTTGCTCGCGGCCGGCGGTTGGGTGGACCGCATTCACCCCGAAGACGCCGAACGGGTGAATCACGCTTTTCACGCTTTGTTTTCGGAGAATGAAAAATTCGATGTGGAATATCGTGTGCGGGGGAAAGACGGCCAATGGCTCTGGCTGCATGATCGGGCGCTCAATACCCGTTGGCGCGGCGGAGAAATGTGCGCGGACGGGATTTTTCTGGATGTCACCCGGCGGCGGCAGGCGGAAACGGCGCTGCAACAGGCCAAGGAGGCCGCGGAGGCGGCGAACCTGGCCAAAAGCCAGTTCCTCGCCAACATGAGCCACGAATTACGCACGCCGCTCAATGCCATTATCGGCTTTTCCGAGGTGTTGACGGACCAATTGTTTGGCAAGCTGAACGAACGGCAGTTCAAATACAGCACGAACATCGTCAACAGCGGCCGCCATCTCCTCCAGCTCATCAACGATATTCTTGATCTCGCCAAGGTTGAATCCGGCCGCGCTGAATTACTTTGCACGACCTTCGATGTCGGTAAGGTGCTCAAGGACGCGCAATCCATCGTCAAGACGCTGGCGAACAAGAAACGCATCAGTCTGGAATTCGACGTGGCTCCCCAGCTCCCGCCGTTATTTGCCGACGAGGGAAAATTCAAACAGATCCTGTACAATCTGCTCAGCAACGCGATTAAATTCACGCCGGACGGCGGCATGGTCACGGTGACGGCCACGCTCGCGACCCCGGGCGAATCGCTGAAAATTGCCGTCGCGGATACGGGTATTGGAATCAAGCCGCAGGATCATGAGCGAGTGTTTCAGGAATTCGAGCAGGTGGATTCGTCTTACGGGCGGCAGCAGCAAGGGACCGGGCTGGGGCTGGCCCTCACGAAACGCCTGGTGGAAATGCATGGCGGAGAAATCCGCGTGGAGAGTGAGGGCGTCGAGGGGCACGGCAGCACTTTTACCTTCGTGATTCCGTTCTGCAAGCCGGGAACGCAAGACGCTCCCGCGCCGCCACCGGAGAAATTGAAGGAGGCGGAAGCGTTATGTCCGCAGGTCCTGGTCGTAGCAAACGACAGCTCAAAACAGCAATTGATCGCGGATTATCTTTCCAGCGCCGGCTACGACGTCTCCGCCGCCGACCACGCGGGATGCAGGGAAATAGCGAATTCAAAAAGTCCGTATGTGGTCGTCGCGCGCGGGGAAGATTTCCAGGACGAAGAGAGATTATTGGAATTGCGTTCGGAAATTCCCCCGCGGATACCGCTGGCCATCTTTTCGCTGAACGGCTCAGAAATGCCGGAGTTTCGCCTGTTCCACGTGCACAGCCAGACATTGGAACCGGCCACTCACCGGCTGATCGATGCCGTGCGCCACTCGAAAAAATCGAATGGGAAAGAACTTAAAACGATCCTGATTGTTGACGATGAGCCCGCGTTGCTGGAACTGCTCGCGCTCACACTGGTGAGCAAGGGATTCAGGGTGTTGCGCGCCACCGACGGGCGGACGGGAATTGAGTTGGCGAGAAATCATCTTCCCGACGCCATCATTCTTGACCTGGTCATTCCGGAATCCAGCGGCGTCGAGATTGTGCAGCAATTGCGGGCGAACGCGCGGACCAAAGGCATTCCCATCCTGATCCATACGGGGATCGTGCTGGATGAAGAGGAACGCCATCGGCTGGCTTCGCAGGTGCAGGCGATCACTTTCAAAACAAAACAGGAAGTTTTGTTTGCCGAATTGGACCGTTTGGAATTGCTGGGGGAGGAACAGAAGGAAATGGAACCGACATTATGAGTGCTCCCATGATTTTGATCATCGAAGACAATCCGCTGAACGTGGAGTTGGCGGCGGATCTGCTCGAGGCCAGCGGTTTTCGCATTCGTTCCACCGGCACGGCAGAGGAAGGGCTTCGGCTGGCGCGCGAGCTTTTGCCCGATTTGATTTTAATGGATATCAGCCTGCCCGGCATGGACGGATTGTGCGCGACCCGGACTTTGAAAACCAATCCGGCCACCGCTCATTTGCGGGTGGTGGGACTTACCGCGCACGCGATGAAAGGTGACGAGGGCACGGCCCTGGGGGCCGGTTGCGACGGCTACCTGACCAAACCAATCGACACGCGCACCTTCGTGGCCGCAGTCAAAAGTTTTATTATCAACCACAAAGAGACTCCAACAAATGCAAACTGAAATTTCAACCAAGCCACCGGTTTCCGCCGATCACGCAACCAAACCCCGCGGCATCGTCATGGTGGTCGATGACGAGGAGCAAAATCGCACGCTCCTGCGCGACCCTTTGGAAGCGCACGGATATGAGGTGATCGAAGTTGAAAACGGCATGAAGGCCTTGCAAAAGGTCGAGGAAAAGACGCCGGACGTCATCCTGTTGGATTTGATGATGCCGAAAATGGACGGCTTCGAAGTCTGCCGGCGGTTGAAGAAGTATTGGAAGTCCGCGCACGTTCCCATCCTGGTTTTGACGGCGTTATCGGACCGCAAAGAACGGCTCATGGGCATCCAGGCCGGCGCCAACGATTTTTTGACGAAGCCAGTGGACGTCCAGGACGTCATCCTGCGCGTTGGCAATGCGGTGTATTCCAAGAAACTCCACGATCTGCTTCAGGTGGAACGGCAAAAATCCGAGGACCTGCTGCGCAACATCCTACCGAAGGCGATTGCGGAGCGCATGAAAAATGGCGAGATCAACATCGCCGAGAGACATCCCGAGGCGACGTTGCTTTTCGCGGATTTGGTTGGATTCACGGCGTTGACTGCGACGATCGATCCGGTCGAGATCGTGAATTTGTTGAACGAAATTTTTACCGCGTTTGATGTGCTGACGGAAAAGGCCGGTTTGGAAAAAATAAAAATCATTGGTGATGCGTACATGGCGGCGGGCGGCATTCATTCACATCACGTGGACCATGCGGAGGCGATCGCGAAACTCGCGCTGGCGTTCCAGGAGCAGATTCGGTCGATCAACGAGCAGTATGGCACCTCCATTCAGATTCGCATTGGAATTCACACGGGCCCGTTGGTCGCGGGAGTGATCGGGCGAAAAGCTTATGCCTACGATGTCTGGGGGGAAACGGTCAACCTGGCGTGCCGTTTGGAAACGACGGGCAAGCCCGGGCAGATCCAGGTCTCCGAATGCACGCAGGAACATTTGAAAGGCAAATTCAAATTCCAGCCCAAGCACACGGTCGAGGCCAAAGGCTACGGGGAGTTGTCCGCCTATTGGCTCGTTGAATAAAGAGGTTCGCGATTACGGCGCCTTTTTCGACGGTGCGTCCTGCTCCCATTGTTTCACTTTGGGAAAGCGCTGATTAATCTCATCGAGCAACTGCTCGGCTTGTTTTTCCGTGTGAACCACGCGTGGGCGGAGGAAAACCATCAGTTCCACCTGGTCGGATTGTTTGTCCTTTTTCTTAAACGCCCAACCGAGGCCGGGGATGCTGCCGAGATAGGGAGTCTTGCGAAGGGTGTCGGAAATCTGCTGTTGCAAAATGCCGCCGAGCACGAGGGTCTGGCCGTTTTTCGCGGTGAGGTCGGTTTGGAAATTGCGCGTGTTGAAAACCGCGCCGCCCAGCACGGTCACGCCGGGCACCACCGTGGAGGATTCCGCGTGGACTTTCAGTTCCACTTCTCCCGAGGTGTTGACGTGGGGTGTGACTTCCAAAATCACGCCGACGTCCTTGTATGAGAAATTCTGGCTCGTGCCGCCGAGCGCGGGATTGTTTTGCGCGGTGAGAATCGGGACTTGCTGGCCGACGAACAATCGGCCGGTTTCATTGTCGTTGATGTTGATTTGCGGTTCGCCCAGGACCGTCGCGTCCGTGGTCTTCTTAAGGAATTGGACGAGAAAATCAATGTTTACCGTGCTCTCCACAACGCCCGAGCGCATTTCCGCCAGCAGATTGGCGGGGGTGAGGCTCGAGACGGTGCCGTTGGGATTATTAACGATGGTGTTTCCACCGAAGCCTTTTTGATATTTGCCACTGACGTGGGCGAGGAGTGAATTGTCGTAGTCATCGGCGGTGAACACCTTGGTGCCGTCCGGCGAGTAGCGAACGCCGAGTTTGTCGAGATAATCACTGGACACTTCCACAATGCGAGCTTCGATCAATACCTGGTCGGACGGGGCATCCAATTCATTGATCAATTTCAGCACCTGCGGGAAATAATGGACGTTCGCGGAAATCAACAGCGCATTGCCGCGGTCATCGGCCACCGCGCGGACGCGGCCAACGAGATCGCTGACCGGACGCGGAGCATTACGGTCGCCACCGCGAGCATTGTCGGGCTGGCCGCCGATCCACGGATAGTAGCCCTCTTCCTTGATGTCCTGAGCGAGCGCAAAAGAGGATTGGCTGGAATCAGACGTTTGTTGCCCCTGTTGCTGGCCATAACCGTTGTTGTTGTTCTGCTGTTGCTGTTGCGTGGTTGGACGAAACGGTGGAGAGCCGTTTTTGGCGAACAGAATATTCACGTTGCGCGCCACGACCGCCGCCTTGGCATACATCAACGACACGTGCAACGTGCTTTCACCGGCTTCGGAAGGCGAATCCAATTGCCGCAGCACGTCCTCGACGACAGCGAGATTCTCCTTGGAGTTGGACGTCACCAGGATGGTGTTGGAATAGGGTTCGCTCGTGATGCGCACTTTGCCGTAAAGCCGGCCCGCGTCCTGGCCGCTGTTGGAATTGTCACCGGGATTGTCGAAATAATAATCCCAGTAACTGCGCGATTCCTGTTTTTTCAAAAATAGTTGATTGAGCACGTCCTCCATGTCCACGGCACTGACGTATTTCAAATGGAAGATTTTCGGCGCGAGGCTGTCGTCCGGCACTGACTCGTCGAGCTCCTGGATCATTTTTTCGACGCTGTCCATTTCCGCCGGCGGCGCCTGGACGATGATCGCGTTGCGACGGCGGTCGGCGACGACGTTCATTTTCTTGCCGGCCTTCGAGCTGGAGGACGAGCCGGAATCATAATAGTAATAATAGGGATAACGGTTGTTGTCCTGTTCCTGGCCGAGGTCCTGCAATTGCTTGGCGACGTCCTGCGCGTCGGCATTTTTCAACACGAACGTTTTACGGATTTTTTCCTGCGCGCCCGTGGTATCGAGGGCGGCGATGATTCTTTGGAGAGCGTTGAAGTCCGCTTCGCTCGACAAAATGATCAGCGAATTGGAGCGTTCATCCGCGGCCACGTCGATGGCGGTGCCGGGCATTTTACCGCTCATTTTTTGATAGAGCGGCGTAAGTTCCTTGGCGAGATCGACGGCGCCCATGTGTTTCAAGGGAAGGACGCGCACGGCCACGTCTTCGGGGTGGTCGGTATCAAGCGCGGCGATCAATTCACCCACGACGCGGAGATTGTCATTGTAATCCGAGATGATCATCTGGTTGGCGTGTTCGTCGATCATTACAGTGGCCTTGTCGGAAAGGGCGGCCTGCACTTTTTCCTTAAGGGTCGCGGCCT
>DASZPR010000461.1:0-3145 GCA_035550235.1 Verrucomicrobiia bacterium
GCGATCGGGATGTGTGACGGCAAGTTTCATTGAAATCATCCCGCCCATCGAATAGCCGGCCACGCGTGCGTTGCGAATATTCAAATGGTCCATAAGTCGCACCACGTCTTCCACCATGTTCGTGCCGTAAGCGTCCTCCGCGCTCGGTTTGCCGGAGCGCCCGTGACCGCGGCAATCCAGCGTGATGACTTCGAAATGTTTTGCGAGCAAAGCCGTCGTCCCGGGAAGATCCCAATTCAATCGTCCGTTGGAATATAGCCCGTGAATGAGAATCACCGGCTCGCCATATCCCTTCACGGCGTAATGAATCTGAATACCGGCTGAATTAAAATCGTCACCCACGGAACGCATGGCCGTTAACATGAACGCAAGTGACGCGGTCGCAAAGTGGAATGTTCTCATTTCTCTCCTCATCTAACGAAAAGAACAACTGTTAAGTTACACCGTTCTTATTCATTTGCCGTCGCTTCTTAAGAGCCCCTCATCTACTTCCATTTTTCATCGCTCCACTGGCGTAGGGACATCGCCCCATTTACCAAAAACTGGCCAAATGGAACGCTGAGCGTGCTAAAAGAGTTTTCGAATTGTTCGACGGTTTTTTCTTCGGTCAGAACTCGACGGTTGTTTTTTTGCGGTGAATTTATGGCCCAGATTTTTCGCAGGAGCAGCAACAGCATTGCGCGAGCATTGCTGGTGGGTTCATTTGTCGGTTTCTTTGGATTCTGGGGCGTCGTATATGCCGTTTACCGTTCGCCCTACACCACGGAGGTCAACGTCCCGCTCGCGCAACCCGCGCCGTTCAGCCATCAGCATCATGTCGCGGGTCTCGGAATCGATTGCCGATATTGCCACACGACCGTCGAAAAATCCTCATTCGCCGGGCTGCCACCGACGGAGATTTGCATGACGTGTCATTCGCAAGTGTGGAAAGACGCGCCGGTGCTTGCGCCAGTGCGCAGTAGCATGGCCACGGGCCAACCCATCCAATGGCAGCGCGTGAATCAACTGCCGGATTTCGTTTTCTTCAATCACAGCATTCACGTCCAAAAAGGCGTGGGCTGTTCCACTTGCCACGGCGCCGTGGATCAAATGCCCATCACGTGGAAGGCGCATTCGCTTTATATGCGCTGGTGTTTGGATTGCCACGAAGCGCCGCAAAAATTTCTCCGGCCGCGTGACCAGATTTTCAACACCGAATGGAAAGCGCCGGAGGACCAGTTGCAACGCGGCCAGGAATTGATTGCTGAATACCACATCAGCACGAACCGATTGCAGCAATTGCGCGATTGCAGCATGTGTCACCGATGAAATCACCGACAAAATCATCCTCCGTTGATCTCGCGGCCATTCGCGCGCGGCTCGATGGCGTGCGCGGCCAGCGCTATTGGCAAAGCCTGGATGAGATTTCCGAAACGCCCGAGTTCAAAGAGTTGTTGCACCGGGAATTTCCCAATGGCGCCTCCGAGTGGGACGACGGCGTCAGCCGGCGGAGCTTTCTTAAAATGGCCGCCGCCTCGCTCGCGCTGGCCGGTCTCACCGCATGCACGAAACAGCCGGTTCAAGAAATCCTGCCTTACGTCAAACAACCGGAAGAACTCGTGCTGGGAGAACCGTTGTTCTATGCGACATCCATGTGCCTCGGCGGTTATGCGACCGGCGTGTTGGCCAAAAGCCGTGAGGGGCATCCCATCAAAGTCGACGGCAATCCGGAGCACCCCGCGAGTCTGGGCGGCTCGAGTATCTGGATGCAGGCGTCGATCATGGATCTTTACACCCCGGATCGCTCCCGCGCGTTTCTGCACAATGGCGAGATCAGCACGTGGGAAAATTTTCTTTCCGCGCTGAATCAACTCGTGGCTGAATACGACGCGAGCGAAGGCGCCGGGCTTCGCTTCCTCACCGAGACCATCACCTCGCCCACGATCGCCGCGCAATTCGATGCGTTGCTGCAAAAATATCCGAAAGCCAAACTGCACCAGTTCGATTCTGTTTCGCGCGATAACATTCGCGCAGGCGCACGGCTCGCCTTCGGTGAGATGGTGGAGACGCAATATCGTTTCGATAAAGCCACTGTCATTTTGTCGCTGGAATCTGATTTCCTGTCCACGCATCCGATGCGTCTCCGTTACATTCACGATTTCACGGACGGACGCCGCGTCAGTGCCGGCAAGGGCGAAATGAATCGCCTATATGTGGCCGAGAGCACTCCCACAATCACCGGCACAATGGCCGACCACCGGTTCCCGATGCGCAGCAGCGACGTGGAATTGGTTGCTCGCGCGGTGGCGCAACGGCTTGGTCTGGAAAATTCGGATTCGGCGAGTCCGCCATCGGCGCCGTGGCTGCCGGCGCTCGTGCACGATCTGGAAAACAATCGCGGCAAGAGCATCGTGATAGCCGGTGAGTGGCAGCCGCCGATTGTTCATGCGCTGTGCCATTGGCTGAACGAAAAACTCGGCAACATCGGCGAAACGATCTTTTACACCGACCCGGCAGAGTTTCGCCCGGCCAATCAACTCGCTTCGCTCCGCGAGTTGGCGGACGAAATGAAATTGGGCGCGGTTGATACGCTATTCCTGTTGAGTGGGAATCCCGCTTACACCGTGCCCGCGGATTTCGATTTCACCGAACTACTGCCGAAAATTAAAAATAGCATTTATCTCGGCCCGGAACTCGACGAAACCGCCGCGCTCTGCACTTGGCACCTGCCGCAAGCGCACTACCTGGAATCCTGGGGCGACGCGAAATCGTTTGACGGCACCATGTCCCTGCAACAACCGCTCATCGAACCGCTCTACGGCGGAAAGACGCCGCAGGAAATTCTTGGCGCAATACTTCAGCGGCAATCGATTGGCACGGACTACGATCAGGTGCGGCAATTTTGGCAAACCCAAAACCGCTGGCCGGATTTTGAAAAAGGCTGGCGCCGTGCGTTGCACGATGGATTGATCGCGGGCACTGCGCTCCCGGAAAAAAATGTGGGGCTGAAAATTGAAACGATCGCCAACGCGCTTCGTTCAAACCAAAGCCTGGCGAACGGAATTGAAATCACGTTCCGCCCGGATCCCACCATTTGGGATGGGCGCTTCGCCGATAACGGCTGGTTGCAGGAATGCGCGAAGCCGGTGAACAAGCTGACCTGGGA